>NZ_JAESMI010000157.1:0-316 GCF_017893095.1 Staphylococcus sp. GDX8P80P
AATATATATTATCTCAATGATGTATATGAACTACATCACTATCACACTATCTAGGAGGCAATGATATGAAAACAACCACTCAAGAACTCAAACAATATATAACTCGTCTATTCCAACTATCTAACAATGAAACATGGGAATGTGAAGCGTTAGAAGAAGCAGCAGAAAATATACTTCCTACTCGCTTTGTAGACCATACCCCACTTGCGCATCTTACACTTGAAACTTATACCTACTATAACGATGAACTACATGAGCTAAGTATCTATCCATTTCTTATGTACGCCAATAACCAACTCATCAGTATTGGTTATCT
>NZ_JAESMI010000016.1:0-20905 GCF_017893095.1 Staphylococcus sp. GDX8P80P
CCAGCTTGCTTTGCTTGTAGAATTTCTTGATGAAATTCTCTTTGCTGGGGCCCCACTCCCAGCTTGCTTTGCTTGTAGAATTTCTTAGTGAAATTCTCTTTGTTGGGGCCCCACCCGCAAGGATGGCTAGAACTAAAAAAAGCTTGATTTAAGCGCCTTCTCAGTTCAGTCAGCTACTGCGAATTTGCTAAATAGCTTCATTATATTATTTATGTCCTAGACTCTATTTGTGTTAGATGAAAATAAACAATTGGTCGGCGCAGAAATTTATGGTATTGACGCAGCTGATTTAGTAAACTTACTCGTATTTATCATTAATCAACGTATGATAGCACAAGATTTAAATCAATTGATCTTTGCCTTCCCTGATGCCTCTAGTGGTGTCATTGATATGTTGAAAGTGACTATGTTGTAAATTAATATAAATCAATAAACAAGCCTACATATTGGAACTAATGAGTTATTGTTCCGAATCATGTAGGCTTGTTTTTATATTTTAACTATACGCGCAGTCTAAAATATTACTTTTGAGATTCTAAGAATTTTTCAGCTACGGCTTTACCAGATTGTGGATTTTGACCAGTAATGATGCGACCATCAGCGACTGCAAATTCAGTCCAATTATCGCCTTGCTCATAGTTAGCACCGCGACGTTTCAGTTCATCTTCAGTAAGATAAGGCACGACGTCTGCCAAACCAACCGCTTGTTCTTCACTATTTGAGAAACCAGTAACTGTTTTGCCATCGATGATATAGTTACCTTCAGCATCTTTAACATTTAATAGGCCGATTGCGCCATGACAAACAGATGAAACGACATCGTTATTGTCATAGATTTCTTGTGTTAATTTCTGTAAATCTTCATTGTTTTTGAAATCCCAAATCGTACCGTGACCGCCAGCGAAGTAGATAATATCGTAATTCTCAGCTTTGACAGCATCAGGTGTAACGGTATGGCCAAGACGTGTCATAAAGTCTTTGTTTTGATAGTATTTCCAATCTAAATCAGTCATCATATCCTCTTGTAGACTTTGTGGATCAATGGCTGTATAACCACCTTCTGGGCTAATGTAATGCACTTTATAACCATTTTTATATAAGACATCCGCGAAATGAACAACCTCGCCAAACCATAGACCAGTTGGACGGTTCATATCTGGATATTTCGTTACACTTGTCACAACAACTAATGCTCTTTTTGTATTCATTGATAGGCCTCCTCATTTTATACTACCTTCAGTCTACCCTTTTCAGAAAAGTAGGAAACCGAAGTAGTCGTGTATTAAAGATATCATGTTTCAAGTAAAAAGACGTAAGATGTATTCGTTGTGCGTCAAATGCAACTTCAATATACTTAATATAATGATGATTATTAGCGAAAGGAGGAATTAGAATGGCACAAGATAATAACAAATTGAAATGGTCAAGCTTAATAATGGGGACATTACTGTTAATTGTGGCAGTTATCATCTTTAGTTATCCTGTTAAAAACTTCTACACGCTGACTTGGCTTATTGGTTTATTTATTCTTATTAACGGTGTGATTCAGTTGTTATTCCGTCGTGCTGCAAGAGCGCTCGCTGGTAGTGGTACTGGACTTATTATGGTTATAGGGATTATAGATATTATATTTGGACTGCTCGTCATGTTTAATGTTGGAGCAAGTTCAACATTCTTTATTTTCATGTTTGCCGCATGGTTTATAGTAAGTTCAATTATTGGTCTACTTACGATTTCTAAGCAAAGCCGTTTAAAAGGACTATCTATCGTAGTTAATATTTTAGGCTTGCTATTAGGAATGATTTTATTATTTAATCCTATGATGGGAATGATACTTGTTTCAACAATGATTGCGATCACATTTGCAATTTTAGGTGTAACTTATGTCATTGACGGCCTTGCATAAATTTTCAGGATAGGGTGAGAGACATAAATAATATGATGATGCTATTTTGCAAATTCGCAGTAGCTGACTGAACTGAAAATGCGCTTAAATCAAGCTTTTTTTAGTTCTAGCCATCCTTGCGGGTGGGGCCCCAACAAAGAGAATTTCATCAAGAAATTCTACAAGCAAAGCAAGTTGGGAGTCGGGGCCCCAACAAAGAGAATTTCACTAAGAAATTCTACAAGCAAAGCAAGTTGGGAGTAGACAACGAATTTAAAAAGAATTCTGTCCCACTCCCGTTGACTTTCTCCCAGTTTTTATATTTAGAAGAGAAAATCTTAAAAAGTGAATTCATGATTTGGAAGTATTACAATAAAATATATTAAACAATGATTATAGGAGGCATTCATGTGACGTACAATTTTGATGAAATCATTGATCGCCGTGAAACCAATGCGATGAATGTTGAAGGTTATAAAGGTTACTTATTTGGAGATGCAGATACTTCAGACTTAGAAGACCATGATGAACTCATCCGTATGTGGGTCGCTGATATGGATTTCGCGACACCCGACGTTGTGTTAGATGCGATTAAAGATAGACTAGATAAAAAGATTCTAGGTTACACTAACTTATTTGGTACAGATTATTATGATGCCTTTGTCTCATGGACAGAGCGACGATTTGGTTATACATTCCCACAAGACCACCTTGTATTCTCTCATGGTATAGTTGCTGGGTTAATTGAACTTGTAAGTTATATTTGTGACGAAGATGACAAAGCACTTATTTTAACACCAAGTTATGGACCATTTAAAATGGCATGCGATAAAAATCACATTGAAACGGTTTATTCTCCAATGATTAATCATAACGGTTATTATGAAATTGATTTCGAAGATGTACGCAAAAAAGTGGAAACAGAAAATATAAAACTGTGTATTTTTGCGAACCCACATAATCCGACAGGCCGCGTATGGTCAGAAGATGAATTGAAACAATTTGGTCAAATCATGGCAGATAATGATGTATGGATCATTTCAGATGAAATTCATTGTGACATTAAACGGGCTGGTCAAACCCATATCCCATTTGCTAAAGCAGTGCCAAATTACGATAAGATTGTGACCGCAATGTCACAGAGTAAGGCATTTAATATAGCAGGCTTAATGTTCTCAAACATCATTATTCCGAATAGAAGATTATTAAAGACATGGAAGTTACATCACTTTAGTTCTGAGAATCCATTAAGTATCGTTGCGACACAGGCCGCTTATGAAAAGGGCGAAGACTGGTTAGCCGCTATGAATGATTATTTAGACGACAACTTCAAATATTTGGCAAACTTCTTAGAACAAGAAATCCCTCATGCAGAATTTAAAATACCAGAAGCCACGTACCTCGCATGGGTAGATTTAAGCTATTACATCAAAGAAAAAGAAATCAACGAACCCATCGCGAAATACTTTATCAAACACGCAGGCGTGATCATTGAAGGACAAGAACAATTCGTGCATAACGCGGAAGGTCACATTAGAATCAATATTGCCATTCCACGTGAAGTTATGAAAAAAGGATTACAAAAAATAAAAGATGCATTGGTTTAAAAGGAGATAATGTATGTCAATTATACCCCCATCAAACAATGGTCAGACACCATTTCAAAAGTTATTAGGTCATCAAGACAAAATCATGCAGTCATGGTCACAGCTAAGTGATGTGCTAGAAAATGACGGCACACTTAGCAAGGCATTGAAAGAAGAAATACGAAGAATGTTAGCCCAGAAGAATGGGTGCCAATACTGTAAGGCAAAAGGTCAACCTACCGGCAGTCTAAAAGATGAAAAATCATCCATTTGTATAGGATTTACCGAGGTGTTTATCAAAATGGGCGATCACATTCCAGACAATATTATTAAAGTACTTCAAGACAATCTGACAACAGAAGAAATCGTTGAACTCATTGCATTTATTACATTCACTAACGCACAACAGAACTTTGGTGCAATAATGAAATTACAACCATAACTCAAACCTCTAGTCTATTTGGCTAGAGGCATTTTTATTTCAAATGTTCAAATTACCAAAAAGTATATTATTACTCTCTATTTATAATTTTATATGATATGATACAAGAAACAGAATATTCAGTCATAATCAATTTTTATAACTTTATAAATAAGGGGGTTAGGCTCATGCCTAAAAAGTTATTTAGTATTGATTTAAACAAGACAATGGACCAACAAGATCATCCAGGTCACAATCGCTGGCATCCAGATATTCCAGCGGCTTTTTCAGTGGATCCTGGAGAATCGTTCAGAATGGAATGTTTAGACTGGACAGACGGTCAAATTAGTAATAATGATGATCCGAGTGATATTAAACATGTCAATTTAAATCGAGTTCATGTATTAAGTGGACCAGTACATGTTAACGGTGTGGAACCTGGAGATTTACTTGTTGTAGATATTCTAGATATTGGTGTATTTGATGAACATCAATGGGGATTCAACGGTATCTTTGATAAAACGAATGGTGGAAGTTTCCTTGTAGATCATTATCCTAATGCGCAAAAATCAATTTGGGATTTCAATGGTATTTATGCGACGAGTCGACATGTACCTGGAGTAGAGTTTGTAGGTTTAATTCATCCTGGCTTAATTGGTGTGGCACCATCTCAAGAAATGCTAGATGAATGGAATCGCCGTGAAAAAGAACTTGTTGATACTGACCCAAATCGAGAACCCGTATTAGCTAATTTACCTGACACAGACGCTGTAGTTGCTGGTACGTTAACTGGGAAAGATTTCGACAGAGTGGCTAAAGAAGGTGCACGTACGGTTCCACCACGTGAAAATGGTGGTAACTGTGATATCAAAAACTTATCTAAAGGTTCACGTATTTACTTCCCAGTCTTTGTTGATGGCGCAAAATTATCAGTAGGAGATTTACATTTCTCTCAAGGTGATGGCGAAATCACATTCTGCGGTGGTATTGAAATGCCTGGTTGGATTGAACTTAGAGTTAATGTTATTAAAAATGGCATGGAAAAATATCATATTAAGAAGAATCCAGCATTTAAACCAGGTCCAGTAATGCCTAATTATACGGATTACATCGTCTTTGAAGGTATTTCTGTTAACGAATTTAGTGGTAAACAAACGTATTTAGATGCTAATACGGCATATAGAAATGCTGTATTAAACGCAATTGAATTCTTAAAAACACGTGGCTTTACTGGCGAACAAGCATACATGTTACTAGGTACAGCTCCTGTACAAGGCACTGTAGCTGGCATTGTAGATGTTCCCAATGCATGTTGTACAATCGCAATTCCTCGAGAAATTTTTAAAGAGGATATTATTCCAAACTTGGAGCCGGATAAGTAATGCCTAATTATACTTATAATTGCGCAAAATGCGGAGAATTTACACTTCGACAATCAATGAACATTCAACATGATACAGCTACTTGTCCTTCGTGTGAGAATGAAGGAACACGTGTTTTTAATAGTTTTCAAACGTATAAAATGGATGGAAAGTTAAAAAAACGTATTGAAAGAGGTCAAGAACCCAGATTAGTAAGTAAAGATAAACTTCCACCAATGACTCCAAAACCAAGTAATGCAGCTCGTCCTTGGATGGCTGGTCATTAATTAAATCTGACATATTTACCCTCAGCACATTTAAAATGCTGGGGGTATTTTCATGCCTTGTTCTAAATACGTCCCTTATTTAAAAAAGTAAAAATTCTGTCACTTACGTTTATTTGAAATTATAAAAATATAACTCTAATATATAATTGAAAGGGTGTAAAGCGCTTACACCAAATTAAGGTGATTATGTTCAAAGCAAACATTATTAAGGGATGGAAAGACAACTTCAAAGGTGAAAGGGGTAGCAAATGATGTCTAAATCATATGATTTAATCGTTATTGGAGCAGGGCCTGGAGGTTATGCAGCAGCAATTCGAGCAGCGCAATTAGGAAAGCATGTAGCGATTGTTGAGAAACAACACGTGGGTGGTGTATGTCTGAACGTAGGTTGTATACCGTCAAAGATATTTTTAGAATATGGTGCGAAAGTGAGAGACATACAATCTGCAAACAATTGGGGAATTAAGACGAATCACATAGATATCGATTTAAATGGTCTTGTGCAACGTAAAGACCAAGTGGTTAAGACCGTAACGGATGACGTTCGAGATGCATTACAGCAACACAATGTTGACATGATTGAAGGTGAAGCAGAAGTACTTGAAGGATTGAAAGTCCAAGTGAATCAGACCATTTACACGGCGAAAGATATTATTTTAGCAACAGGGACAAAGCCGTTTGTACCACCAATCGAAGGTCTAGATCAAGCACACTTTAAAACAGCTGACACATTTTTCAACATGGATGCATTGCCGAAACAACTCGTGATAATTGGTGGCGGTGTGATTGCCTCGGAAATCGCCTCTTCAATGGCTGATTTAGGTGTAGATGTTACGATTTTGGAAAAGGGCGATAACATTTTATCTAGTGAAATTGAGGAGATACATACGCATCTATCCTCATATTTGAAACAACAAGGTGTACAAATTATTACTAATTCTGAAACAACGAAAGTGAATGCTACAACTTTAGAAATAGATGGCAAAGATGGGCCTAAAGAAATACCATATGAAACGTTACTCTTTGCGACAGGACGACAACCTAATGTTCATGTGGCTAAGGCGTTAAATCTAGAACAGGATGGGAAGTGCCTCCAAGTCAATGAACATTATGAAACAAGCTATGCGCATGTTTATGCGATTGATGATTTGGTGCCAGGTTATCAACTAGCACATACCGCAAGTGCGCATGGTAAGTATGTAGCAGAACATATTGCAGGCAAACATCCAGAGGCGATTAATCAAGAAGATATACCGCGATGTATCTATACAAGATTGGAATCTGCGTCTGTTGGGTTATCAGCATTACAAGCACAAGAAGCGGGCTATGAGGTTGAAGTGACAACTTCGTCTTTTCAGAAGAATCCTAAAGCAATCTTGAAAGGTGAAATACAAGGACTTGTTAAAATAGTAGCGAATAAGCAAGATGGCAAGATTTTAGGTGGATTTATCGTTGGGCCGCATGCGACAGATTTAATTAGTGAAATCTTAGGCATTAAAGTGGCTGGAGGTACGTTGAACGATATTGCGCACATTATTCAACCACATCCTTCACTATCAGAAGTGATTGGTGAAAGTGCAGAGGCATCTTTTGGAAAAGCAATATACCATTAAGTATGAACAATCATTATCTTTCAAAAACCAAGTCAAATACATTAGCGATTTATTTATAAATTACACAAAATGAATTTTAATATTTACGTAACTAGTATGAACGATCCCCCAGGCGCGCCAAAGCTGCTGGTGGATTTAATGTGTTATTTATGTAACTCGTTAATTAACGTAGCGATTAAAATGTTAAAGTAAATTAAATTGTTTAAGTAATAAACCTCATTCGTTAAAAATACGCAGTATTGTGTAAACTACACACATTAAAGTAACTTAATAAACTGCAATTTAACGATCATTGAACAGTCACTATCTTTTATCGTAAGATAGTTGACTTCTTTTTTAAAATACACTATCTTATATTATAAGATAGTTAGTAAAAGGTGATGACATGTCAGTATCTAATCAAATGATGAAGGGGCTTTTAGATGGTGCAATTCTAGGACTTATAGCTAAGGGTGAGACGTATGGGTATGAAATTTTAGAGAAATTAAAAGAAAACCAATTTCCTGAAATTAGCGATGGTAGTATTTATCCAGTGTTACTTAGATTAAGTAAGAAAGGCTACGTTCACACAACCACGCGTAAATCAGATAACGGTGGCCCTAAACGTAAGTATTATACGATTTCTGAAAGCGGCCAAGAAGAATTGAAACGATTTAAGGAGAAATGGCGTTATCTCAACTCAGGAATGAATAATTTATTCGGGAGTGATGAATATGATGACTAAAGCACAGGAAGACTATATATTAAAGCTAAAGGCAGAATTAATGTTTAGAGGTAAGGATGAGGATGAAGTCCATGCCATTGGTGATGAATTACAAGATCACTTTGAAATGGCAGAAGCGAATGGTGGCGATGTGAGCGATATTCTGAATACGCCTGTGAAAGACTATGCGGATAACTTCTCTAAAGAAATGAGCTTCACTAAAGGGTTACCTAAGTATTTAACGTACTTCGTATGCTTTATGATTGCGGTATTTACGATACCAGATTTCTTTGAAACGACCTTTACACTCACGGTGGGCTATATTTTAAATATAATTTTTATCTTCGTATTAGCGATGATTGTGCCGTGGTTCTTAATAAGAAAAGCAATTGTAAAATATGGCGATGCTAAACGTGTCTATGTCTATGTGTTTATAGGCGGTATGGTTCTTTTTACACTAATGATTGTAAGTACGTATATTGCTGAAAAATATCCAATCTATACACTTGTGAGCCTTAATCAAACGCAAAGTATCGTTACTGGACTCATATTATTAGCAATTGTCATGTTGCTATGTTTCATTGTGAAACAAAAGTTATTTGCACTTGTCATCTTTATCGTGTGCTTACCTAATTTAATCGGCCAGATTTTTAAAGCACATCATCATTCTAATGAGCAATTTCTAACGATATCACTTGTACTGTATATCGTATTACTTATTGGAATCAATATCGCATTCTTTGGTCATGCTTATTATACGAACCGAAAAGAGCGAAAACATCATTCTTAAATGATTGATAAAAAGCGTTGAATCACTTCATTAATAGTGACTCAACGCTTTTATTAGTGATGCATCATTGAAATATGAATGCATCATTAATCGACTAACCAACCACCATCGATTGGAATAATTGAATCGTGGATGAAATCAGAATCATCACTTGCTAGGAAGAGTGACAATTGTGCAATTTCCTCTGGTTGACCATAACGACCAGCAGGTACAGAATTTGTTTTTTCCATAACATCTGCAGAACCTTCTTCAAACATCGCATGTGTCATGCCAGTATCAACGGCACCAGGTGCAATGGCGTTTGCTTTAATACCTTTAAGGCCATAATCAAATGATAATTGTTTTGTATACCCTGCAATACCATGTTTCGCTGAAGTATAAGCTGCACCGCCACCGCCAGCTACAAATGCACCGATAGAAGCAATATTAATAACAGTACCTTTGCCATTGTCGATCATATGTGGCAACACTGCATTCGTTACAAGATACGTACCTTTTAAATTGATATTAATAATTCTATCCCATAATTCCTCTGACGTTTCTAGCGTTGGTTTATAATCATCTAGAATACCAGCTGTATTATTTAAGATATTAATCGTATCAAATGCTTCAACACCTTGTTTAACAGCGTGGTCAACACTTTCTTTATTAGATACATCGATCGTAACTGGCAGTGCTTCGCCACCATGCGCTTTAATGTCACTAGCTGTTTGGTTCACAGTTTCTTCATTGATATCAGCGATGATAACTTTAGCACCTTCTGATGCATAAAGAATGGCCTGTGCTTTACCCATACCAGAACCTGCACCTGTAATAAATGCGACTTTACCATCTAATTTTCCCATTAATAATCCCTCCAAGATATATTCATGAACACCCTTTATTTAACTATTCCTTTAAAATGTGAAAGTATTCATACCACTTATTTATGTATTCATAACTTTAAGTTATGAGACTTTGAATGATTATTAATTAAGAATATAGATTCAACTAAACTATTGTAGATGGCTAGGATAATAAATTTTACTTGCTAAAATACGAAGTATAGACTGCGAGACGCTACTAGGCATAGCATTAGCACTGAGACAAAACCTAAGTAAAAAAAGAGTTAAATCACAGCCTACAAGACTTTGAAAAAGGCTTATAAAGTGATTTAACTCTTTTCAATTATTAACAGATTGGCTTCACAGTGGTTGATTGGGAGTGGGACGACGAATTTAAAAGAATTCTGTCCCACTCCCTAATCAACTTTGTGGGGGCGAAAAAATGAATTCTTAAACACTAGAATTCTGTTTCGCTCCCAGCAATGCCTAGAGCAAGCGAGCAACAACAATACGTAGTATTGTGTAACCTGCACGCATTCAATTGTTAGAGTATTTAACGCATTATAGTTCTTCGTACACAGCTACAATTTCATCTGCTAAACGGTCATTGATTTTCGCATATTCTAATAAGAATGCTTTTACACCATGTGCATCAATATATTCACGCATTTCAACTGTTTCTTTATCGTTCATATCATCATATTTCAATAATAACGCTGCTGCTTTTAATAAGCCTTTGCGACGTAAGTTATTTTCATATAGATAAGATAAAGGTTTGATAATACGATCTTTAGGACCGATTTTACGGATTGTGCCACGACCTACACGTGTTACTTCGTCAGAAAGGTATGGATTTTCGAAACGACCAATAATTTTCTCAACATAAGCCGCTTGTTCATCTTTAGTGAAGCTGAAGTTATCTACGATATACTCGCTTGTTTCACCTAATACTTGACGTAAATCTGCAACGATAGCATCATCTTTAACCGCATCTAAGACAGTATCTCTACCATAGAAACGACCAGCATATGCTAATAAGGCATGACCTGTATTAACAGTTAATAATTTACGTTCGATATAAGGTGTTAAATCATCAACATATTTAATATGTTCTAATTCTTCACCGTACCAAGCGTCTTTTTCGACAACCCATTCAAAGAAAGGCTCAACCATAACGTCTAAAATATTGTCATTCTTTTGAAGCGGGACAATACGGTCAACCGCAGAGTTTGCGAAGTGAATGTTATCGCCTAATGGACCAGTGATATCTAAGATTGCTTCTTTAAGCGTATCAGTCGCCATAATTGCATTTTCACATGCCACGATGTTGACGTGATTTTCTTTTTCTTTTAACACTGGTGCGAATGATTTCGCAATAATAGGAAGAATGTTCACACCAACCGCAGTTGTAATGATATCTGCTTCAAGAATCGCTTGTTTCAACTCGTCTGAAGGTTGACCACTGTTAATTGCACTAACACCAGTCACGCGTGTTGTTGTTTTCTCTTCATTAGCAAGAATAACGTTATATGCGCCTTCTTTATCTAATGCAGTGATAATGTCTTCGTTAACGTCTGCAAATGTGACATCAATATTGTTATCTGAAAGAATATAGCCGATGAATCCACGACCAATATTACCAGCTCCGAAATGTACAGCTTTCATTATGCATCAGCCTCCTCGAAGACTTGTTTGATTTCTTCCGCAGATTTAGCATTGACGATACGTTCAACATTTTCTTCTTCACTGAATGTAATTGCGATTTTAGATAATAAGTCTAAGTGTTCGCCATCTTTACCAGCGATACCAACGACAACTTTCACTGTTTCGCCGTTCCAATCTACACCTTCAGGAATTTGAAGTAATGTTAAACCAGATGCTAATACATCACCTTTAGCTTCATCAGTACCGTGAGGAATTGCTAATCCGTTACCCATGAATGTAGAAACAAGTTGTTCACGTTCTTTCATTGCTTGGATATACGCTTCGTTTACAGAACCGCTATCTACTAACGCACGACCTGCTTTTTCGATGGCTTCGTCTTGGCTTCCTACAGATACGTTTAAAAAGATATTGTCATTACTAAATAATTCAGTCATTTTATACACTCCTAAGTTAATTGGTTTTGAATTCGTTTTAAAAAGCTATCTCTCAATATGTGTTTCATAGCTTCAGGGTCTTGCATGAAGTCATCAATTTGCTCGAGATGATGCCCCAATTCAGCAGATAGTTCCCCGACAAGTTGTGCCATTTCATCATTATTTGGGATGAATAGGCTAACCATATATTTAATTTTGAAAAGGTCATTTTGAGTACTTTGCATGTCCATCTCTTGATTCAATATCGTGATAAGAATCAACGGACGTAAAATCAAATCATCCTTCATATGTGGAATAGCAACAGGGTAGGGTTGCAATATCCAACCAGGATTCTGATTCAATTTATCCTGCAACAGCTCAGCGAATGACGTCTGACTATTCGGCGCAATCACGCCATTGTCCTCAAGATAGTCAGCTAAATAGTGATTCCAAATAGTTACATTTTTATATTCAAATTGCATAGAGTTCAACAATGCTAAGCCTTGTTCGATGTTCCTGACCACTTGATCAGGATCTTGAATCGAATGTTTTACTTCGCGTATTTCTTGTTGTTTTGCTTTATGCTCAGTTGTCTTTAAGAATGATGCCACATAGGTCACGTCAGCTTCTGGTAGTAGCGGGTTAACCGTAATAAATGGTGCTGAAATATCCAATTTAACAGTTGAAATAATACCATCGTAATCTTCAAGATTTAATCGTTTCAAATCACTGACGGACGCTTGCGTAATCTTCTCTATTTCATTAAACGATTGTTGTAGTCGTGTTGCTAATAATCGACTTGTTCCAATACCACTACTGCAGACAACTAAAACATGTAGCAGTTGGCTCGACTGACTTTTTAAGGAGCCACCAAAATGCAAGACAATAAAGGCAATCTCGCTATCCGGGAAGACTAACTCCGGCCACGTCTGATCAATCGCTTTATGCACGATGTCGAAGAGACGAGGGTACTTGTACTTAATCATCTCAGTGAGTGGATTGTATGTCTCAATATTGGCTTCCAAACGATTAATCGCTGGATTGATGTGCAATGATAAGCCATGAACAAGTGTCGCATAGTCTTCAAATGTTTGGCCTGATAGACGTTCAACACGATTTACAAATGCTTGTATTTTACGGTCGTCAAATTCATTATTCTCAAACATCTTGGAGGTTGTTCGACGGTTTGCACCACGTAAATGAATTGTTATAAAAGTAACTTCCGCTTGGTTAAAGTCGATATCGTATAGTGTCTCTATACGTTTCGCAATTTCTGTGGCAATTTGATGTTCAAATGTGTCTTTAACAGAATGATGAATATCTTCATTTATGGATACATACTCTCCATTTTGAATGCGCGCAATACTCAATACAATATGGACGGTTAAGGTAAGGTAGCTCGACTCCGTTAAGGTGTACGGCAATTGGCCTAAGTAATCCATTAAGATACGTTCAATCTTAAAGATACTATCCAAATCGACTAACGCTTGTTGAGACTGATTAATCGATTGATAGACAAAGTGATTCTCGATAACAGAGTAAACACTTGTACTATTTAAGTTATTTACCATCAATTGACTTAAGAACTCACGTTTCTTCGATTCAGGACCATCAAGATATACCCCTTCACCACGTTTGCGATAAAGGTTAAGTTGATAGCTTGCGAGATCTTTCTCTAGGTCATCAAGTAATTTGGTTAATGATTGAACAGATACGCCAATTTCTTGCGCCAAGCTATATTGCTTCACCGCATGCTTGGATTGAATCAGTGCGTATAAGATAATCGCTTTTTGTTCTTCAACAGACAAGTCAATCGTATCGTGTTGGGCCATTTCTTGTTTTAAAAGTTGAATTTGGTCATCGTTACAAGACAACTTAATGCCTTTTTTATTTGCACGTTCAAGTGTCATATTGAATCCTTGAAGGTAGGTTTCAATGCCTTTTAACTCACGATGAATTGTACGAGAGGACACGCCAAGTTGTTGAGCAATTTCATAAATCGTGACGTATTGACCGTAATACTTAATTAGCAGTTCAATGATTTCCTTTTCACGTGTACTCATTAACATGGTGTGTCCCCCCTTTGAAGGAAGTCTGAACATAGGAAGCAATCGCGCTATGTTTGACTCCTAAACTATTTAATTATGCTTTGTCTTGATCTTTCTTCAAGTTGTTTAATAATTCTTCATAACGTGGAGAATTTAAGAAGTTATCCACTGAGATATGAATTGCGTTTGGAACTTGTTTGATTGCACGGTCTGTTAATGTTTTTTGTGTAATAACAAGTTGTGCATTATTTGGTAATTGGTTAATTGCAGTATTTGTAACGTTAACGTCTGAAATGCCTGCTTTTTTAAATTTATTACGTAACATACTTGCACCCATTGCACTAGAACCCATACCCGCATCACATGCGAAAATAACATGGTCAACATTGCTATAGTCATGCGCGTCTACGTCTTCAGTGTTGTAGTTATCAAGTAAGTCTTCTTCGTCTTCTTCTGATGAAGCTTCTGTATGATTGTCACCTTCAGCTTTGTTTGCTGCTACGCCAGCTGCACCAGTACCAGTAGTGGCACCAGTTAATTTAGATGACACGCTAGATTTTTTACCTTTAGTAGATTCCATTTTTGCTGTTGCTGCTTCTAAATCTTGTTTAGGTTCTTTAGTAAATTTCATAATTAATGCGGCAACTACGAATGAAACAAGTGCTGCTAAGAATACGCCTAATACCATGTGTAAGAACTCGCCTTTAGGTGCATTTAAGCAATACACGATGAATGAACCTGGTGAAGCTGGACTCTTGAATCCGAAACCAGTTGCTTGGTAAGTTGCTACGCCAGTCATACCACCTAAAATAACAGCGATGAATAATAATGGACGCATTAATACATATGGGAAGTAAATTTCATGAATACCACCGAAGAAGTGGATGATTCCTGCACCATATGAAGTTGCTTTAGCTGTCCCTTTACCGAAGATCATGTACGCTAATAAGATACCGATACCTGGTCCAGGGTTTGATTCGATCGCGAATAGAATAGATTGACCTGCACTTGCGGCTTGGTCAGTACCAAGTGGTGTGAATACACCATGGTTAATTGCGTTGTTAAGGAATAAAATTTTAGCTGGTTCTACGATGATACTTACAATTGGTAATAAGTGTAAGTGTACTAAGAATTCAACTGCTACTGATAAGATGTGCATGATGAATTGCATAATTGGCGCCAATAGTTTGAAGCCAAGGATTGTCATAATGAATGCTAGAATACCTGCTGAGAAGTTATTGAATAACATTTCAAAGCCTTGTGGTGTTCTAGGTTGTAAGAATTGGTCAACTTTCTTCATTAACCAACCAACAAGTGGTCCCATAATCATTGCACCAAGTAACATTGGTGTATCTGGTAATGCAACAATAACCCCCATAGTTGCTGTCGCTGCAACGATACCACCACGTAAGTCGTGAATTAAACGACCACCACTAAATGCGATAAGTAATGGAATTAGGTACGTGATCATTGGTCCTGCTAATTGAGATAATTCTTTGTTAGGATACCAACCATTATCAATGAAAATCGCAGCAATAAAGCCCCATGCGATAAACGCACCGATGTTTGGCATAATCATACTACTAAGGAATGAACCAAACGCTTGAACTTTACGGCCGAGACCTTTTTTCTCTTGTGTCTCTGTTTGAGCCATAACTACACCCCTTTTTTTTTTCTGATTTGATACTTCAATTGTAAGGGCTTAAGAAAGCGTCTTCAACACAAAGAAAATGCCACTTTGTCACAGTAATTGTGACAACAGTGTGGCAAGGTCGTGGATATATTATTAAAGTTTCTAATTACAGATCAATTATAATTAGTTATTTAATTATTTCTTCGTAGTTTTAATGATAGTTAGTACATAATTATTTAATGGTATAAAATGACATTTTTAGTGTTTAATTTCATTTAGAGATAGTATAATTAATTTGATGTAAAGAAGTTTCAATTGACTAAGTATTTAAGAAATAAAAGTTTCATAACTGACAAAATAAAATACCTTATAAATGATTTAAGGAGAAATAATAATGAAGCTAAAACTTACGGACAACGATGTTATTAAGTTAATAAAATTAAGTAAGAAGAGGTGGGAAACGGAGAAATTGAAATTATTTCTAATGATGGAAGCGTAAAATTCATATTAAGTTATTTTATAAGACCAGGAAAAATAACAATTAACTATAGAGAAACAATACATAATTTATCTTTAATTAGATTGAATTTAAATAATAATTTTCATAAGAATGCTAATAATAAACGGGCGTTTGGGAACCGAATAAACATATATTCAGAAAAAGAATTTGAGAAAAAAGGTGATGGATATACTTATATGATAGCTTATCCACTGCCATATAAGTTATTCGAAGATACATTAGATTTTGTTCAACAATTATATACAATGTTGAAATATACAAATACAAGGTACGATGATAAAATCATCATTGATGAATACATATTTGATAAGGAGGGATGATAACATGTGCAATGAAGATATTAAGACAATTAGTAATGATTATTATGAATACTTAAAAAATGAAAATAATTTTATCTCATTGCAAAATAAAAGCATTGAATTTCACTCTCCAGTAATTGATTATTTTGGTGATTCTATTTCAGTAAATATTCAGAAGCAAGGGGAAGAATATTATGTTACAGATTATGGCGAAACGCTTTGGAATTTAAAAGAATTTGGCATAGATTTATTACAAAATAAGCAATCAAAAAAATATCATATTTTATCTAACATTTTGAATGATTACGATCTATTAATTGAAGATAAAAAAAAATATGTAAAAACTAACAAAAAGCAATTGTCTCAATCATTACATGATTTCATCCAAGCAATTTCAGATATAAGTAATTTAGCAATTTTAAAAAAAGATACTGTTAAATCACTATTTAAAGAAGAAGTAATTGACTATTTCTTAGCAAATAAAAGACTATTTCCTAATATATTCCCTGAATTTAAAGTAGAGGGTAAATCTAAATTAATACACAGCTTTGTGGCCGTATTTCCGGGGGAAACAATACAATACGTTCAGACATTAAAAAATATTAATACTAATAGTGCAAAAAATATCCTGTTTGATTGGGAAGATGTCTCAGAGTATAGAAGTAAGCACTATGATACTAATGCTAAGCTTAATTTAATAACCGAAAATAAAAAAGATATTAGTTCTAAAGCTTATGAAATATTAAATAGCTATGGTGTAAATGTATTATCATTTGATGACAAACATTCTCTTGAAAAACAATTTGGTATAGCAACATAACACCTTTAACTTATACGTTATAAAGGTCTAACGATGAAAAAATTATAATGAACATAAATTATTTATTTACATGAGGGTATTGAAAAGTAAACTGTTATTTTGAGGAGTGTTGTGTATGACTGGAAACACAGGAAACGGCTGTGTGAAATGTGGACATACGGAAGTGGAAGAAGGTACATTATCGGCAACAGGTTCAGGGCTTTCTAAAATGTTTGATGTGCAACATAACACCTTTAAAACAACCACATGCAAAAATTGTGGATATACAGAATTTTATAAAACTGATAAAAATAGAACGAGTGATATTGTCGATTTATTCTTTGGAGGATAATAGAATACTACGCTTTATGGTAGGACCAGTGACTTTCATGGCGCTGGTTCTTTTTATATTGAAAGGAAGACTTCGGGTTGTGTGATGTTAGAGGGACGGATGTCTAAATTCGGGTTAATTCAATCTGATTTACTGGGAATTTAAGAGATTTTGAGCAGTTTATATATCTAACTTTCTTAACTATTGGTAACATAGTTGTATTACTAAATACATATTTCCAGGGTTATACCAATAGGAGGGTTTGGATGAATTCCAATACTGAATTTAAAAAAGGGATTCTATATGCGTTAGGGGCATATGTACTATGGGGTATCTTGCCAATTTATTGGAAATTAATTGGTGGCGTTAGTGCATTTGAAATCCTAGCTTATCGCATTGTATTATCCATGATCTTTATGATTCTAATGATCGTCGTTTTAAAGAAATCACAAACATTCAAGCGTGATTTACAACATTTATTCTCACATCCAATTGAACTTATCGTCATCATTATTGCCGGTTATGTGATTACGGTGAACTGGGGAACGTTCATTTGGGCTGTATCTAATGGACACGTACTTCAATCTAGTTTAGGTTATTACATTAATCCATTAGTCAGTATATTATTGGCGTTTATTTTCCTAAAAGAAAGATTTAATAAATTTGAATCTTTAGCCATCGTATTTGCGGCAATCGGAGTACTCTATATGACGATACGCGTTGGAGAATTTCCAGTTATCTCATTAATGCTTGCTTTCTCATTCGGCATTTATGGCTTGTTGAAGAAGATTGTTAAAATCGAAGCCATCAGCAGTATTGCGATTGAATGTATCGTCACAGCGCCAGCGGGATTAATTTATATGATTTATTTATGGAAGACAGGAACGTCATCAGTCGGTATGAACATGGATACCTTCTGGCTACTATTCTCAGGGGCAGTAACAGCCATTCCATTGATTTTATTCTCAGCAGGTGCTAAACGAATTCCTTTATCTCTAACAGGATTTATTCAATACGTTGGACCAACAATCATGTTCTTCTTAGGTATCTTTGTCTTTAAAGAACATTTTGACGCACAACAATTAGTTACATTCGCACTTATTTGGTTCGGAATCATACTATACAGTATCTCTCAATATGTGAAGATGAAACGCAATCCAAGACCTCAATAATGATTTAAACGAGCCTAGAACATAAATAATATAGTAATGTTATTTTGCAAATTCGCAGTAGCTGACTGAACTGAGAAATCGCTTAAATCAAGCATTTCTCAGTTTAGTCATCCTTGCGGGCGGGGCCCCAACAAAGAGAATTTCACTAAGAAATTCTACAAGCAAAGCAAGCTGGGAGTGGACGACGAATTTAACAAGAATTCTGTCCCACTCCCTTTCCAACTTTTCTTAAATAAGTTAAAAATAATAAAGATTTTATTATTTGACCAATCGTTCTAAAAAAGTTATGATACTTTTATCAATAAATGTATGGATTAGGAGTAAAAGCAGATGACTAGAAATAAAGATTTTGATGTTGAATCAACATTGTTAAAAGCAATGAATGTATTTTGGAAATATGGTTATGAAAAAACTTCAATACAAACACTATTAGATGAGCTAGGCATTCATCGAAAAAGTATGTATGATACATTCGGTGGCAAACATCAACTACTTGTAGCCTCCGTTCAGCGATATCAACAAAAGATGAATGATTATTTAAGTTATGAAATACATCGGTCAGATTCAGCGCAGGCACAACTTAAAAATATATTTTTATTGGTGATTAAAAAGGAAGAATTTAAAAAGGGGTGCTTATTTATAAAAGTTGCGACTGAACTTTCAAACCATGATTCAGAATTAAGAACAATGTCTGAACGTAATATCCAAAAAATAGAAGACATATTTTTTGATATTATAATAAGGGGGCAAAAGTCTGGTGAACTTTCTGAAGAAAAAGATGCTCGTATTCTAGCACAGTACCTAATGAATGCTTGGACAGGACTAAGAGTGTTAGTTCAAACAACAAGCGATATGCATCGCCTCGAAAATATTGTCGATGAAACATTGCGAAGTTTAGCACGCTAATAATATACATTTTGAAAATACATTTGTTAAAAAAATAAAAATATGATAATAAAACTAGAAATCTTTTGTAATGAAAGGTTGAAATTTACTTCGTTTTTTGACCAATCGTTCTAAAAAGCACTTTTATTTCAAACGTTTATTGATATAAAAAATAAGGAGAGATTAAAATGAATAAAGAAGAACTTATTTTAGTTACAGGTGCTGGTGGAGAAGTTGGATCATTAAGCAATATTGTGATTGAAAAATTATTAAATAAAGGATTTCGTGTACGTGCATTCATGCATAGTGGTAATGCGCGTATCGATGATATTAAAAAATTAGGTGCAGAGGTTTTTGAAGGAGATCTGCTGAATTTATCTGATGTAGTGCATGCACTTAAAGGGGTGTCAAGAGTATATTTTAGTATGAGTTTATCCCCTTATTATTCAGATGCTGCAATAATTATGTCATCAGCATGCAAGCAAAATGGGAATATAAAAGCATTTGTAAACATTTCTCAATACGAAATGACATATATGAATTTTAATAAAATGGCACTTCCTGAAAAAGAACGTCAAGCATGGTTAGGTGGCTTTGTGAAAGATTGGTCACCGCAAGAAAGAGCACATTGGGTTACAGAACAGGCTTTAAATTGGTCAGATCTCCCAGTGATTAATGTACATGCAGCTATTTTTATAGAAAATCCTATTCTGACATGGTTACCACTTAAAGAAGTATTGGAAACTGGAAAACTTAGATTACCTTTTAATAATCAAAAATTCGCACCAATTGCAGGCTATGATGTTGCGGAGGTTATTGCGAATATATTAGAAGCACCTGAAGAGCATGTGAATCAATCTTATACTATAAACGGTCCGAAATTAATCGGTGGAGACGATATAGCAGAGGCATACAGTACTGTACTTAACCACGATGTAACTTATGAGTCAATCGATTTAGAATCATGGTCCAAACATTATATTAGTGAGGTACATCAAAGCAGAAATGCACATACTGCAGTTCATTTAGAAACATTAGGTAGATTAGTTGCTAGCGGAAGAAATAATAATGAAGGAACCGAGCAATTGACGCAGCTACTACAACGTGAACCTGTTGACCTTGAATATGCGTTAGCGCACAGTCCAAAAATTAAAGAAGTACTAACACGAATGTCTAATTCTTAAGAAATATAAGTGTTTAGAAGATGTTATAAATAAAGAACACGTTTCATCAAAGTCACATTTGACTTCTGATAGAAACGCATTTTTTGAAGTTTAAAATTGTGATACTGCACCGAAAAGTGAGACATGATTTTGGGTTTATGTGGTGTGAATATGCGCATGACGGTTCTGTTGCAAAGTCAGAAAATAATTTACTAATAAAATAAATAGACTGTGTATACCTCACACAAAAAATTTAGAAATAATCATTTCTATGAATCTTTAGTATTGGAAAAATATGGTGATGATGTTTTATCAATTAAATTAACATAAAACCATGATTATCAGAAGTTTGATTCACATTTAAAGAGTCCGGGACATAAAGTTCTTGGATAAGTGAATAAAAGACAATTTCTATTGAAATAATATAGAAATTGTTTTTTTATAAATTTTTTGATTATTTTCAGCTCGTTGAGCTACTACTTTTCCTTATATTAAGTGCCATTAATA
>NZ_JAESMI010000158.1:0-6364 GCF_017893095.1 Staphylococcus sp. GDX8P80P
GAAGGCTATTTTAGGTTTCACTCGGATGTCTGTTCGAGGGATAGATAAAGCTAAAAGAGAACTAGGATTTGTGCTAATGGCACTTAATATAAGAAAAGTAACAGCTCAACGAGCTGAAAATAATCAAAAAAATTATAAAAAAGACAATTTCTATATTATTTCAATAGAAATTGTCTTTTTTTCACTTATCCAAGAACTTTATGTCCCGGACTCTTTTAAATAACATCTTCAATTATTTTAAAACTTATTTAGCGCGGTTAGATGTACCAAATTCTCTAATTTTACCTTTAACCGTTTCTTTAATTGCTTCACGAGCTGGTCCTAAGTATTTACGTGGATCATATACGTCTTGATCATTATTTAATACTTCTCTTACTGCTTTAGCTGAAGCAATTTGGTTTTCAGTGTTTACATTAATTTTAGCAGTACCGTAAGGAATTGCTTTTTGAATGTCTTTGGTTGGGATACCAGTACCACCATGTAGTACTAATGGTAAACCAGTTGATGCACCGATTTCTTCCATTTCTTTAAATCCTAATTTAGGTTCACCTTTGTAAGGTCCGTGAACTGAACCTAATGCTGGTGCTAAAGTATCAATACCTGTTCTTTCAACTAATTCTTGACATTCTTTAGGGTCAGCATAGATGATGCCACCAACAACGTCATCTTCTTGTCCACCAACAGTTCCTAATTCAGCTTCAACAGATACACCATGTTGATGTGCATATTCTACTACTTTAGATGTGATTTCAATATTTTCTTCAAATGGGCTATGAGAAGCATCGATCATTACTGAAGTGAATCCAGCATCAATTGCTTCTTTACATTTTTCAAAACTTGAACCATGGTCTAAGTGAATAGCTACTGGTACAGTAATGTTTAAGTCATGAATTAAACCTTCAACCATTTTAACTACTGTATAGAAACCGCTCATGTAACGTGCAGCACCTTCTGAAACACCTAAGATAACTGGTGCATTCTCTTCTTGAGAAGCTTCTAAAATTGCTTGTGTAAATTCAAGGTTATTTAAGTTGTATTGACCAACTGCATAACCATTTTCTTTCGCGTCGATTAACATTTCTTTCATTGAAACTAATGGCATGAAAGTTCCTCCTTGTGTGCAACTGCACAATTTTTAAAATCATTATATCAGATATTATTTTGAATTGCATGTGAATGTATGCTCATTTTAAAATAATCTTATCTGACACGCATTACATCATTCAGATTACCTATCATAACCAGTTTTATTGCACTTACGTTTGCGTTTATTTACAATACAAAATGAAATGGAGGATTTACATGTCTAAAATATTACATACACAATTAACAGGTATATTCAATCGTTTAGAAGATCAAGCATTAGACATTCAAATGGCCGCTCAATGTCTAATACAAGCAATCGGTGGTGAGGGGTATGTATATATACGCGGTTATGGTGATTTAAAATTTTTCGAACCCTTTATTCTTGAAAGTGAAGAACATCTTCAATCTAGTAAACTATTATCGACACTGACAACGGTTAATGATATTGACTCTACAGATCGTGTGTTACTCTTTTCACCATTTTATACTGAAGAAGTCGCTCAGGATGTACAAACATTCGTCGATAAAGATATTGATGTTGTCTTAATTTGTAACCGCCCAAAAGATGTTGAAATACCAGAACAGTTTATTCATTTTATTAACCTCGCTACACCACGAGCTATCGTCTACACAGAAGATTATGATAAAGTGGTTCAACCACATACAATGGCATTTAATTATATTTACTATGAAATTTACACTCAAATGGTTGAAATGACACGAGATTTAGAATTGTAATAGTAATAACTTAATATTAAATAAAAAACAACCCTTATATGCTAATATAGCGATGTAAGGGTTGTTTTAATATATTATTTATTTTGATAGTTGTTCGCTGCTTCAACAAACGCTTTAAATATTGGTTGAGGTCTATTAGGTCTTGATAAGAATTCAGGATGGAATTGACAAGCAATGTAGAAATCATTCTCAGGAATTTCAACCATTTCAACTAAACGTCCATCCGGACTAGTTCCAGAGAATACCATACCATTCGCTTCTAATTGTTCTCTGAATTCGTTATTAAATTCATATCGATGACGGTGTCTCTCTTCAATGTTGATTGCATCATAAATTTGATGCGCTAAAGTACCTTCTTTAATTTTACATGGGTATAATCCTAAGCGTAACGTACCACCTAAATCTTCAATATCTTTCTGTTCAGGTAGTAAATCAATGATTGGATAAGGTGTGCTAGGATCAAGTTCAGCTGAATGTGCACCTTCTAAGCCAAGTACATTACGTGCAAATTCAACAGTTGCCAATTGCATACCTAAACAAATACCAAAGTATGGCACATTGTTTTCACGCGCATATTTAATGGCTGCAATTTTACCTTCACTTGCTCTAAATCCAAAACCACCTGGCACTAGAATACCATCTACATCTTTTAAGTAGTCTTCAACATTATCGTCATTAACTTCTCCTGAATCGATCCATTTAACAACGACATCTTTTTTCAATGGATAGCCAGCATGCTTCAATGATTCCACTACTGATAAGTACGCATCTTGTAAGCTTACGTATTTACCAACTAAACCAATCGTAATTGTACCATCTAGCGAATTTACAGTATCTAATAAATATTGCCATTCGTCTAACTGAGTATCGTATTTAGCATCTAAATCTAATCGTTTAATAACGATATCGTCCATATCTTGTGCACTTAATTGTAATGGAATTTCATATAGTGATGATGCATCTCTACATTCGATAACACTTTCTTTATTAATGTCACAGAATAACGCAATTTTATCTTTTAAATCTTGAGTCATTTCATATTCAGTACGTACTACAATTAAATCCGGTTGAATACCTAAACCACGTAATTCTTTTACACTGTGTTGCGTTGGTTTCGTTTTCATTTCACCGGCAGCTTTGATGTATGGAAGTAACGTACAATGTACATACATCACATTTTCACGACCTAAATCGCTTCTAATTTGTCTAATCGCTTCGATAAATGGTAGCGATTCAATGTCACCAGTTGTACCACCAATTTCAGTGATAACTACATCAGCATTGGTACTTTCCCCTGCAAGTAATAAACGTTCTTTAATTTCATTAGTAATGTGTGGAATAACTTGTACAGTTCCACCTAAATAATCTCCACGACGTTCTTTTTTAAGTACATGAGAATAAACTTTCCCAGCAGTAACGTTTGAATATTTATTTAAATTAATATCAATAAAACGCTCATAATGTCCTAAATCTAAGTCAGTTTCAGCACCATCATCTGTAACAAATACTTCTCCATGTTGATATGGACTCATCGTTCCTGGATCAACGTTTAAATATGGATCGAATTTTTGAATTGTGACTTTTAAGCCTCTATCTTTTAATAATCTTCCTAGAGAAGCGGCTGTGATACCTTTTCCTAATGATGATACTACTCCGCCCGTTACAAAAATAAATTTTGTCATTTCCTGACCTCCTAATTTATAAAGGGATGCTTCCTTACCTATTTGTTCATTTTAAATAATCACTTTTGAAAAAATAAAAAAATCGCTCCCTCTCACATATCTGTAAGGGGAGCGTATATAATTTATACACGTGTCCTAATTAAAGGAGCCCGAATAAAATTCTATCATCTTTTAAGTAAAAGTCAATCAAAACTAGCATTTAGTTTTAAAATCTTCTTAGTCTTCGAATTCTTCCTCGTCTTCTTCGTCAAGTTCATCCTCTTCGTCATCTTCAATTACTAAATCTGATTCACTAATTTCATCTTCAACTTGTTCGTCTTCAGGATCATCTAATGTTTCTTGATCATCTGTTTGGGCTGGAATATCATCATCGTCATCCATTTCATCGTCACCCAATAACTTAAGATTCTTATCTTCTTCATCTTCGTCATCAAGAATATCGAATTTTTGAATTGTTGGAGCAATTTTTTCTTCGATATCATCTACAGAATACCAATCACGTAATCCCCATTGGTTTTCGCCAACGTTTAAGAAACGTCCGTCAGTATTTAAATCTGTATAGAATTGAACTACACGATTTTCAATTTCTTCAAATTCATAGTCACCTAATTTTTTGAATTCATCAATGATATCATACAAATTCATTGTTGCACCTTTATCATTTAATAACGTATAAGCCATATCAATAAATGACTTTTCATCAACCATTTCTTTAGTATAATCTTGGATTTTCATTATAGCTAATCTTCCTTTCGAAGAATTTTTAATTATATCGTTGGATTTCATTAATTAATAGTAACAAAAATAAATTATAAATGACAATACACGATTTCGCAATTACGATTCACTTAGTAATTGATATATTTCTCGAAAATAACTAAATCATCTGATTGATCAATCTCGACAAAACCACTATTCATACACAATGGTTTTAATTCATTATTTTCACCAAACAATGTAATAACAATCGTTTTAGCTTGTTTAAAATGCTTACGTACATATGTTGGTATTTGTCTTAATGCACTTTCTGCAATGCCTTCTTTACGTTGATCTTTATAAACTTCAATGGCAACAATATTAATTCGATTATTCATTTGTTCAAGTGCAATAAAGCCAACTTTTTGGTTATCTTTAAGTAAATCAACGATATTATATGTCGCAATACTTGACGTTTCGTTTTCAGTTAATCGTAATGAAGAAACGTGTTTAGAATCTAAATCTAAGTAGTATAAACGTTCTTTACCAATTGGCCCCTCTTCTTTCGTAGCCGTATGCATGAAACCAGCACGTTCATATACATTCCACGCCCCTTTATTCTCTGCATCAACAACTAGATACAAATGATTAAAATCAGGAAACAACATCTGTACATATTGAGGTAAGTACATCATCATTGTCGTTCCATAACCATTCCCTTGAAATTGCTCATTGATTGATAATGATCTTACATAAACGACGTTCTCTGGCGTATCGTATCCTTCATGTTGATAATATTGATGTAAAACAAAGAAACCAACAACATCTCCATCTTCATTAATAGCAATGTTAGCCACTCTATTCTCATCTGTAAGTGCATCGTCTAATACTGTTTTCGGTAAAGATGAGTATATTTGTTGTCGCTCGCTTAATTCAAAGTTAACTACATCTTGTCTATATTTTTCTTCAAACTCTTGAATTGTTATATTTTCAAATTGTTTCTTTATAGTCATAACCACTAACCCCTATGCCTCTAATAATTTATCAACTTATATTATAATTGTTTTTTTACACTTATCAAAATAAAATCCACTTAAGTTAGATACAATTATTTTAAATTTTTACCTTTTTAAAATTAATCTATTGAAATTCAGCAAATTTGCTTTACTATAAATATGACATATAAAATCACGAGGTGAACTAGAATGAAAGTCGGTATCGATGCCGGTGGTACGTTAATTAAAATCGTCCAAGAATCACAACAAGGACGTTCATATGAAACCGAACTTACTACAAATATATCTGAAGTCATTGCATGGTTGAATGCAACTACGTTCGAATCCATCAGTCTTACGGGTGGTAATGCAGGTGTAATCGCTGAAAATTTAAATACAGAAGCTAAAATATTTGTTGAATTTGATGCATCATCAAAAGGTTTAGGTATACTTCTAAAAGAACAAGGTCACCATATTAACGAATATATTTTCGCTAATGTCGGTACAGGCACGTCATTACACTTTTTTGATGGTCAACAACAGCACCGTGTTGGCGGTGTAGGTACTGGCGGTGGCATGATTCAAGGACTGGGTTATTTATTGTCTCAAATTACAGATTACGAAGCACTGACTAATTTAGCACAATCTGGTGATAGAGATACGATAGACCTTAAAGTTAAACATATATATAAAGATACTGAACCTCCTATTCCTGGTGAATTAACAGCAGCTAATTTCGGAAATGTCTTACATAATTTAGACGTAGAATTTTCACCAGCCAACAAATTAGCATCAGTCGTTGGTATTGTTGGAGAAGTTATAACGACTATGGCAATCACTGTTGCTCGTGAAAATAAAACTGAAAATGTTGTATATATCGGGTCTTCTTTTAACAACAATCCTCTTTTGCGAGAGGTTATTGAAGATTATACGGTACTACGTGGTTTCAAACCATTTTATATTGAAAACGGTGCCTTTTCAGGTGCGCTTGGCGCTATCTATTTAAGTTAATAGTATTGTAGTTATTTTCTAAAAAAGGGAGCGGGACAGAATTCTTTTGAATTCGTCGTCCCACCCCCGCAAGGATGACTAGAACTGAGAAAAGCTTGATTTAAGCGCCTTCTCAGTTCAGTCAGCTACTGCGAATTTGCTAAATAGCTTCATTGT
>NZ_JAESMI010000159.1:0-909 GCF_017893095.1 Staphylococcus sp. GDX8P80P
CCACAATAAACACACTAATGATAAATGTCGCTATACGCATGACAGACATATTTCTTTCTCCTTTCATTTCATTATTTCTACATGACGAATTGTAATATTAAGTGCAACACTAATAAAATTTCATAAAAAAGGCCCATGATTGGCACTTTATTGTAAGATGTTAATAACCACAAAAACACATACAAGGGGTGCCAATATGAGCTACATTCATCTTACAATAACTGAGCGTGCAAGTATAGAGATTCTTAGGAAAGAAAATTATTCTTTAAGAGCTATTGCCAAACGATTAAACCGTTCGGTTTCTACCATTTCTCGCGAAATTAAAAGAAATAAATTCAATCATAATTATGTTGCTGAAACAGCTCAAACTAATTATGAAACTCGAAAAAAGAATTGTGGTCGTCCTTCCAAATTAACAAATGAACTGATCAACACAATTATCCATCATCTAAAATTACGTTGGTCACCTGAACAAATAGTTGGCAGATTACTTCAAAACAACATATGCTTTAAAACAATTTACCGATGGATTAATGCTAATTCATTTGGTTTAGATTTGTTTCCTTATTTAAGACAAAAAGGCAAAAGACAACGACCTACAGAAACCCGAGGACGTTTCAATGTTGGCAAACCGATATCCCAACGTCCTAAGAATATCAAAAAACGTAATTCTTTTGGCCACTGGGAGGCAGATACAGTTGTTTCAAGCAGAGGGAAAAGTAAAGGCTGTTTGGCTACTTTCGCAGAAAGAAAGTCTCGCTATTATATTTGTTTTCTAATGCCTGACCGTTCTTCTAAATCAATGGAAGTAGCTATAAAACAACTTATTTCATCTTTGCCTAACAACGCTGTAAAAACGATTACTGTAGATCGTGGTAAAGAGTTTTCATGTTACAAAAATATTGAATC
>NZ_JAESMI010000160.1:0-7210 GCF_017893095.1 Staphylococcus sp. GDX8P80P
AAGATGCACATGAATTCTGTCCATATTCTAAAGCAACACGCGGTAATATCGACGTTGACTTAAATGTGGAAGTTGTAGAATAATTGCATTTTAAATAAAATCAGTCTGGGACATAAATAATATAATCATGCTAATTAGCAAATTCGCAGTAGCTGACTGAACTGAGAAGGCGCTTAAATCAAGCTTTTCTCAGTTATAGTCATCCTTGCGGAGGTGGGCGGGGCCCCAACACAAAAAATCACGAAAGTGATTTTACAAGCTAAGCAAGTTGAGGTCGGGGCCCCAGCAAAGAGAATTTCATCAAGAAATTCTACAAGCAAAGCAAGCTGGGAGTCGGGGCCCCAACACAAAAAATCACGAAAGTGATTTTACAAGCTAAGCAAGTTGGGGTTACAACGAATTCAAAAAGAATTCTGTCCCACTCCCTTACCTTTAGACACAAAAATTCTTTTTTTCTAGAATTTTTGTGTCTTCTTTTTTTGTGAAATTTTCAGATTTAAGTTATTCTATAAATACAGTAAATAAATAACTTTATAAAACATTTATACATATTAAATCTCAAATAGTTTATAATAAAATTGTTTTTACATCAATTTTTTTGAGCTTGCCCTATTAATCATATAAATTTTGCGATTATAGAACTGTAATCTATGATAGGTATAGGAGGACATAATGACAACGATTCGTATACTAAAACAAAATGACTTAGCATATTATACTCAATTATTATCAAGTAATTCCCACACGTATTCATGGGATAAAGTATATCTCGAGAATATCTCTAATGATGACCTGAATCAAATACTTTCTGATGATGAAGCATTTTGTAATATCATCGGTGCTTTCAAGGATGATAAACTTGTTGCATGTGTGACATTACGTCAGTTAAAACAAGTTGGAACTTCCCATAAAGCCATGCTAGAGAATTTATTCTTTCTTGATAAGAAAGATGAAACAACACTTCAAGATTTAATGAAAGCTGCTTTAGATTATGCCAAATCTCGTAATATCGAAAAACTAATGACATGTGTGACGTCTAATAACATTACCGGTAAAATCTTTTTCTCATCTTTAGGATTTGAAACGTTAGGACTTGAAGCGAAATCTTCAAAAATTGGTGATGAATATTTTGATGTACATTGGTTATTATATGATATTGTCTAACCCTTTTTCATAATTGCTTAACATTATTCTAGACATTTCATATGTGACCTTTATAATGGGTTTTATATTCTAAATTTTCAGAATTTGTTAATCCAAAATCGCTTCTATGTGAGGTGTAAAATGATACAAGCTGTTATACACGGGCTCTTATTGGCAATAGGCTTAATACTACCTTTAGGTGCCCAAAATATATTTGTCTTTAACCAAGGGGCCAATCAAACCAAATTTCGGCATGCATTGCCTGCTGTAATTACCGCTGGACTATGTGATTCTTTACTCATAGTATTAGCTGTCATAGGTGTATCTTTAATCCTTATGTCATTTCCACTGCTCCAAATTGTAGTATACATCATTGGATTAGTGTTTCTACTATATATGGCATGGTCATTGTGGCATGAGCAAAGTACGCAATTAGATGATCAGAGGGGAATCTCACCTGCTGAGCAAATTAGCTTCGCTCTCTCTGTTTCACTCCTTAATCCACATGCAATTATGGATACAATTGGAGTGATTGGTACAAGTGCTTCTGCCTACGCCGGTTCTGAAAAGATAGCTTTTACTATAGCGACGATTAGTATTTCATGGTTGTGGTTTATCTTTTTAGCAATTGCTGGACGCAGTGTGGGTCACTTCGATAAGTCCGGTCGATTATTGATAATATTAAATAAAATATCAAGCATTATCATTGTTATCGTTGCATTAATGATACTTCAAAAAATGTTTTATTTACTATTTTAAAAAGTGTTGTTCTATATGCGTTGAGGACTCATTCTAAATAGCACACTAAAAAATCTCTACAAGTCTTTTGTAGAGATTTTCATAAGCCAATTTAATTTTCATGTTTAGATATATCACCATTTTCTGGATCAATTTTTTCTATAAATTGAAATGCGTTATTGTCATATATAAATTTTAAAATATGACAATTTCCAATAAAGTATTGCGTTGCTGCTGTATCTCCAATAACTTTTCTTAAAAAAACATCAAGTGTCGTTCCATGACTGACAACTAAATTAGTTTCACTGTCTGTGGTACGCATAATTTCGGTTAACGTGCCGATAAAACGCGCTTCAACTTCATCCTTAGATTCTCCGTCAAACACAACCAAACGGTCTCCAAATGCATCTTCGACATCATAATTTGAATTTAGTAAATCATTACTTTCCCCTTCTAAAATCCCAAAATGCCATTCTTTAAGTCCCTTTAGACGCTTATAGTCTTGATCAGGTACAACACATTCTAACGTATCACATGCACGTTCTGAACTTGATGAATATAAATTTCCAAATGTAATTTGATGTGCCTCAAAATATTGACCTGCTTGTTTAGCTTGAGCGATGCCTAAGTTTGTTAGAGGAGAGTCACTTGCCCCTTGCACCTTGCCTCTTAGATTAAACATTGTTTGTCCATGTCTCATTAAATAGAGTGTTTTTACCATTATATACACCTCAAACTTAAATTTTGCTTCTAATCATTCACTTTTATCGAAAGTGTTACTAATTACTAATAATTCTTAAGCACAATTGAATTTTCGAGTAATAGTATACATTAATTTTTTGATTTTCAAAAACAAGAACATTAAAAAAATTTATAAAGTGGTTTGAATCCCGTCATGATGGGTATAAATTATTATAAGATTCACAATTCTAAAAGGAGTGTCATTGATGAGCAATCATAATGAATATAATTATGTTAATCCAAATAAGCTCTCGTTAGATTGGGAATGTTTAATCATAAGCAAAACAGACATGTTATTAGATGGTGTTCCCCAAGAATTAATTAATTCTTGGATGGACAGAAATATTATTGAACCTTTTTCAATAAAAAATAATGAAATTAACTTTAAAACTAAAGATGTGTGGAATGCGTTAAACACGCAAAATTGGTATTACGCTCACTCAAATTAATTTATATAAACTTATTGCTCTATTTGTACTTTCAATAAGTTGGTGATCGACGTAGTTTGACATAACGTACGCTCTAATTACTTGATTATTTCGTTCATGTTTCGGAAACTCACCGTCATTCTCGATATACTGAGCTAAACTTCCAAGAGGCGTATCATCGTTAATAAACCCAATTACAAAATCATAAAATGTCATAGTTCCCCCTCCTCAGTTTAATTATGCTTTCTTTGAATATTTCATTATTAATTTTGTCTAAACATATAATATAACTCAACTTTAATATGTAAATAGCATTTATTTTGCTTATTTGTAGTATATAATGTCTTACATTTAATATACTGTTAAAGATTATTAAATCATTAACCCAATAAATAATCACTAAATTTATCATTTATTTAATGGTTTCTTGTTGAAATTGTTACAATTAAGTGAATCATTCGAGGTACGTTTATTTAATTGTGCAGCATATATGAATTTGAAAATAACTATTCAACTCAATTTTTAATTTAATAAGAGATATGATGTCAACCGTTGCCTTATAGCGGTTGGCTTTTTTGTATTTAAAAATGTTGTAATATTAGTTTGATATTCATTATTCCTTACTTTCCAAATATTAGCAACTAAATTTTCACCAAATTTCAATATTAAGATAAAAACATTTAATTACTTTGATTAACTCGTGTTACCGGTATAAAATAAATGATATGATGTTAGTAAGTTTAACGAATTATAAAGAGGTGACACCCATGAATAATAATAAAATTTTTTGGATAAATATTTTTATGACACTTTTATTTCTGGGCTTTAATATCGTTGTCACCTATAATCCAGATTTAGATGATTTCTTTTGGCTAGTTCCAGGACTTACGGTTAGTGGCATTACCATTATATTAAGTTTGAGCACTGCCCTTATTTGTAAGAACATAGTTAGCGAAGTGATTTTTCTAATTAATATTGTTATGCTTCTATACTACATTTATCCTATGGTATATACATTTTTTTAAATTAATATTTAGGAGGCTTACACATGAGTTTGCATTTAACCATATTATTATGGCTCGGGATCATTTTCGTAGTAGCAGCCTCAATTATATTGGGCTTATTACTTAAATCTAAAAAAGAAGAACGCAAAGAATCATACTTAGGCTTTACCGTCATATTTTATATTTTCGGATTTGCATTATTAATCTATGTATTCATATTCGGTATATTATAACGGTGAATTTGGGAGTGTGACAGGAATCTTATTACATTCATTGTCGCACGCCCTTTTTTATTGTTATCTATATGCAATATTCATAAATGTTTAATAATTACTAAGGAGTTCAAAAATGAAATGTCTAATTTCTTCATTTATAAAAATACAATTAGTAATATTAATTACTTTTCTACCTTATTCGACGCATGCAATCGCGCATACAGATGATACAAAAGTACTCTCTCCAACCGAAGATGATTTTGATTTACAGCCAGGTGATATCATACTTACTAAGGGCCCAGTTTTATTTGGGTTCTTTGGACATTCAAGCATTGCATTAGATCATGATACTGTTTTACAAATAGAAGGTCCAGGTGATGAACCCATTACTGAATCCTTTCATTCTTTCAAACAACGATTTGGTGAAGGAAGGGATGATTGGATTAAAATTTATCGTTGTACTATGCCAGGTGCTGGAGAGAAAGCTGCCAAATGGGCTGAAACACACTATAAAGATACAGATAAAACCTATTTAGTCACTTTAAATCTTAAGAGCGAAAGATTTACATACTGCACTAAAATTATTTATCAGGCGTACAAATATGGTGTAAGTAAAAATGCTATTAATGAACATAGATTACTTATCATTTCCCCTTATGCCCTAGTCGACAACTTCACTGATGATTACCAACTCCAATTAGTTAAACAATATTAAATAGATTTACCAAGGGCGTGTGACAGAAATAAAATTTTTTCAAATTTTATTTCGTTGTACTACTGCCAATATATTTGCAGCCCGAGACATCGATTGTTGTCTCAGGCTTTTTTGATTACACTGTTTCTTTAAAATAATTAATGAAATGCTCGTTTTCTTCTAATAAATCAATATACGAAATAGAACTAAACGGGATAATACGTGTACAATTTTTTAGCGGATAGATAATAATTTCATTTTCATAATCTAAATGAATATCATTTTCCATCACCATTTTTTTAGTACCTACCACAATCGCAATGGCTTTAAAATCATTGTTATCAAAGTACCTTTTTAATAATTTTTTATTCATGTTATCTCACATCCTATTCACTTCATATTTACCATTATTTTGTAAAATATCAATGAAGTTACTGTATGTTTTATGTAAATTTGTTTTTGAAAATATTTTCAAAAAATAAAAACATTCAATATCTATTTCATTATAAAATAATAATATATTAAATTTAGGAGTGACTATATTGAAAAAAGTTTTATTTACATTATTATTAAGCCTAGTTCTATTAGCAGGCTGTAGCTTTTCAAACCAAGACAAGGAAAACGATCATTCTAAGTCTAAGACAACATCTCAAGATAACAAAGATAATGATAAAGAGAAAGACAATCAACAGTCTAGTGCTAAATCGTCAAATAAAGATGCGCAAAGTGATCTTCCATCCACGCAACAAAGTAATGACGACAACTCGTCTAACAAACAAGACTCAGTGTCCCAAGACACTAAGCAAATTGATGTTCAAAATATAACTGATCGAGCAACATTAGAAACAGTGATTTATAGTAATAACTATACTGAAATAGAAAAAATTGCTGCATACAATAGCGCAGTAGCTAATGGCGTCATTCCTCAAGGGAATGTGATGGAAGGCCCTGCAAGCGCTGCATACGACAGCTCATTACGCGTTGAACGTGGACAAGAAAAATCAATTTATGATCAATCAAACCAAACTTCTGAGACAGATGATATAGATGATCCTAATGCAGAAATCAATGCTGCCACTAATGAGGATGAGTATGTTGATGCTTTGAGAAAGAAATATAACGGTGGCTTATCTTCAGGAGAACTTCAAACAAAACACGCCATTGAAGAAGGTTATTATGATGGTGATGATGCTGATGAAGTGTATGAAACAATTCAACAACGCGAACAAGATATAGCTAACGGTAAATATGATAAGTACAAGCGTAATTAGTAAAAATTGAGTTGAATAGACATAGAGAGTAGCTAACATGAGGCTGGGACATTATAAAATGTTTCAGCTTCCTTGTTATCTTGGCAATCGCTGATTGATTTGAAAATGCGCTTAAATCAAGCATTATTCAAACCTAGTCATCCTTGACGGCGAGGCCCCAACAAAGAGCATTTCACTAAGAAATTCTACAAGTTAAGCAAGCTGAGTACGGATAAAGCATTTACTTTATTCCTCTCCCGCACCCGATGATGTTATGCTTTATTTACTTCTTTTCTCATTTTATAAAGATAGTATGGTTTATGATTAATTTCTCCAACAATTTCAAATCCCATTTTTTGATACAATTTCAATGCTGCTTTATTATCTTTCACTACTGTTAACGATAGTTTACTAAATCCTGATGCTTTAGCTTTTTGTTCTGCAACATTTATAAGTTGTTGACCGACACCTTTCCCTCTGGCATTAGGCATCGTCGCTAGCATACTAATATGATATTCATCTTCGTTGCCTTCATCCATCGTAACAAGTGAATAAAACGATTTTGGGTGTGTGATGATAGATTTGAAGGGTTTAATTTTATTCATTGAAATAATTTGAAGTACGGTTGGTATCAACGCCTCATCAATTTGTTTTAAGGGACTGCACGTGATCGCACCAAGAACTTGGTCACCTTCTAAAGCCACAAATGACATATCATGACTAAATCGATTCGCATGATTTTGCCATAATCGTTGTAAGTCTTCAACAATTTCTTTATCTTTAGATTTACCTAGTATAATCGGCGCCATGTCGTCTATTGCCGCATATATTAATTGTCCTCCTTCTTGATGATGCGGTTGTGCTGATTGAATAGTTAATTTAGTCAATGTTATTCCTCCTTATTTAACTATTTACTTATTTTTTAAAATTAAACGATAAAGTCCGTATAATTGTGTAAAAGTAAAAAGGCCATATAACAGTCCTTTTACGGTACAAT
>NZ_JAESMI010000161.1:0-331 GCF_017893095.1 Staphylococcus sp. GDX8P80P
GATGTACGCGTTATATCAAGTACATCACTTTGAGATGCTTTTTCGTCTTCGATGCTTGTCCAACCCGTTTCATGTCCATCAACAATAAATTTTGGCTTACCTATTGTGTTAGATGAACTATCAGCTGCAACATTTAAAAGTACAACTGGTTTGCTCTATTCTATTGCTGAAGGCCAAGGGCGTCAACGAGCTAATATACATGGTGGTGTTAAAAGCTTGAAAAATTGGGGAACAAGTGTCATCAGTACAGCCGAACATAGTATTTTCAATAATAGTGCACGTAATGATGGATTAAATGTTCGTACCATTGAAATATCAGAAGCTTTTACGA
>NZ_JAESMI010000162.1:0-8248 GCF_017893095.1 Staphylococcus sp. GDX8P80P
AGCTAATCTTAGTATGTTTTCTCTATTTTATTAGCGATGATGGTGTTGAAATCTTAGAAGTAATTGAAAATTTAAATTAACTTTGTAGTAATTTAGTTTAATATTATAATGACTAGAGTATAATATTAGTGATGGTAAATCATTATTAAATCAGTAATTTGGCCATAACATATTTATTGTAGTATTGGCCGTTAATGTACAATTTATCTTTTAATTCGCCTTCAATATTGAATCCTGAAGCTTTAAAGAGTTCAACTGCGCGTGCATTTTCAGGGACAACAGAGGCTTCAATACGTCTAATATCATGGTTAATCGACCAAGCTTCAGCAGCGTTTACTAATGCCATACCGATACCGTGTTTCTGATAAAGCTGTCTAACACCAATTGTAATGACCGCTTCGTGACGTTTACGTTCGTAATTTTCAGTTGTTATAAATGCATAACCAACCAATTGATCGTCTTGTTCTGCAACGTAAACGGTGTTTCTTGGAGAAGTGATAATGCGTTCTAGGTGATTGCTAACGCTTGATATGCTCGGTGTATATTCACCAGGGTTATATAATGTGTATTCAGATTCATCATAAATTTTGCTTAATAATTTTATAAAGTCTTCAACGTCTTTTATACTTATTTCACGAATAATATGAGCCATACGGCTTCCTCCCAAATTAATAAACTATTGTGTCTTACATGGTATTATAGCAATAATTCTTAAATATACATAAAATAAAAAACTTTTTAAACTAAAGGGGCAATTTCAAAAATGAAACCAAATGTGCTATTAGCAGGCGGTAGTGGTTATATTGGCAAATATATAAGTAATGTGATTCAAGAAGAAGCGTATATTTATGCTTTATCGAAATATCCTAATACCAAAAAAGAAAATAATAATCGCATAACATGGTTGAAAAGAGATATTTATAGTTATACTGATGTTGTAAAGGCTATGGAAGGAATGGATATTGCGGTTTATTATTTGGATCCTAACAAGAACTCAGCGAAATTAACGCAAGCAACTGCGCGAGATTTAAATCTAATTGCAGCAGATAACTTTGCTAGAGCAGCAGCGCAACAAGGTGTGTCTAAAATAGTGTATGTAAGTGGCAGTCGATTTGATAGCGAGACAGTACAGCGTTTAGAGAATTACGGTGTTCCTGTTGAAAAGACAAACACTCAAATTAAACGTCCACATATTAACGCTGAATTACAAATGTCTAAATACGATGATATCAGAACAGCGATGCGAATGATATTACCTAGGAAATGGACATTGACGTATCTAGTAGATTACTTTATGAAATGGCTGAATGATACACGTGGTACATTGATGCATACGTATCAAGAGAATGGCAGATACTTCATTTATGCCCGTAAAAAATCTAAGCCACTACTAGTAATGGAGAAAGTTGAAGACGATATAGGATTGATAACGTTACATTTCATTTCAGGTTCGATAATTAAACGTAATCAAAAGAAACAAGGCAAATTAGAATTTAGACAAATTAAAGGTACACGCTTAGTCATGATTCATTTATATGATTATATCCCGAAATTGTTATGGCCAATATATTACTTCGTTCAAGCACCGTTACAAGGCTTGATTATGCGAGGGTTTGAAATTGACTGCCGTATTAAACATTTTAACGGACGCGTACAATCTGGAGAAAAAATGAAATATACAAAATAATAGGTGATAAAGTGATGCAAGTATTATTAGTAGAAGATGATCAAACACTATTTCAAGAATTAAAAAAAGAACTCGAACATTGGGATTTCTTCGTGACAGGAATAGATGATTTTAGTGCAGTAATGGATATTTATGAAGAAACTAATCCAGAAATAGTTATTATGGATGTGCAATTACCTAAATATGATGGATTTTATTGGTGTAGAAAGATTAGACAAGTGTCTAACGTGCCAATCTTATTCTTATCTTCTCGCGATAATCCTATGGACCAAGTGATGAGTATGGAATTAGGTGCGGATGATTATATGCAAAAGCCATTCCATACAAACGTGCTAATAGCCAAACTGCAGGCGATTTATCGACGTGTCTATGAATTTGGCGCAGAAGAAAAGCGAACATTGAATTGGCAGGATGCGCTTGTAGACTTATCAAAGGATAGCATTCAAAAAGGCGACGCAGTGATCTATTTATCTAAAACTGAAATGATTATTTTAGAAATGTTAATTCAAAAGCAGAATCAAATTGTTACGAGAGATACGTTAATTACTGCGCTTTGGGATGATGAAGCTTTTGTAAGTGATAATACGCTAACTGTTAATGTAAATCGTTTGCGTAAAAAACTAGCTGATATTGGTATGGATACGCAAATTGAAACTAAAGTAGGTAAAGGTTACATGGCGCATGAGTAACTTGAAATGGTTTTGGTTATTCCTTAAAACACGTAGTAATTGGATTTTTTGGATTGTGTTTTTACATTTGATTTTATTAGGTATGGCTTATATTGATTATGATATTTCAATTGAAGGTATCAGCTTTATTGTAATGCTAAATCTTGGCCTTACTGTACTATTTTTAGTTTTTACCTTTTTGAAAGAAGTTAAGTTATATCAACATTTATATAATAATAAGGAAATTGAAGAAATTAAGCACAAAGATTTGGCTGAAGATCCGTTTCAACGGGAGGTTGTTAATTACCTTTACCGTAAATTAACAAGTCAAAAAGAACGCGTAGTTGAGCAGCAATTACATATCAAAATGACGGAACAATCTTTAACTGAATTTGTGCATGATATTAAAACGCCTGTAACAGCGATGAAGTTGTTAATTGACCAAGAAGCAGAAGGTACCCGTAAAAAGTCATTATTATATGAGTGGGCACGTATTAATGAGTTATTAGATAAACAACTGTATTTAACTCGATTAGAGTCTAAAAATAGAGATATGTATTTTGAAGAAACTGCGTTGAAACGACTGGTCATCGATGAGATTCAATTGACACGTCATATTAGTCAGGCTAAGGGTATAGGTTATGATTTGAATTTTGAGACAAATTTAGATGTATATACAGATGTCAAGTGGTGTCGCATGATGATTCGTCAAATTTTATCTAATTCTTTGAAATATTCACAAGGCCAGGATATTGTTATCCGTTCTTTTATAAAGGATGATCATGTGGCATTAGAAATTAAAGACTTTGGTAGAGGAATTAGTCACAAAGATTTACCACGCATATTTGAGCGTGGTTTCACTTCGACTGCGAATCGTAATGAAACGACATCTTCGGGTATTGGACTGTATTTGGTAAACAGCGTTAAGGAACAATTAGGTATCGATGTTCGTGTTACGTCTACCGTAGGGCAAGGGACTACATTTGTTTTAACTTTTCCGAAACAAAATGAATTAATGGCGCGTATGACGCAAGTGACAACAATGTTACCTTAAAACGTTGATTTGTTACTCCATCTTCATTTCATCCATTGTAATTACTTTTATAATTAAACTGACTAAAGAAGTGCGAAATCACTAAAATAAACGCGCACGGAGATATATTGAATGACGAGGTGAACGATTAACGTGACAATATTACAGGCAAAGCAAATAGCCAAAACCTATGGTAACAAGCAAACTGAACAAGAAGTATTAAAAGATATTGACCTGTCAATTGAAGCGGGAGAGTTTGTTGCTATCATGGGGCCCTCGGGATCAGGCAAAACAACCTTATTGAATGTATTAAGTTCAATTGACTATTTAACACACGGTTCTATTATTTTAGACGGTCAACAATTAGAAAAATTGTCTAACAAAGCATTGTCTGACATCAGAAAAAAAGATATTGGATTTATATTTCAAGAATATAATTTGCTACATACACTAACGGTCAAAGAGAACATCATGTTACCTTTATCCGTTCAGAAGTTAGATAAAAGCGAAATGAATGAGCGCTATCAACGCATCACAAAGGCGTTAAATATATTTGAAATTAGTGATAAGTATCCGTCAGAAATTTCAGGTGGACAACGACAAAGAACGTCAGCTGCACGTGCATTTATTACATATCCAAAGATTATTTTTGCGGATGAACCTACTGGCGCACTTGATTCCAAAAATACTCGAGATTTGTTGCAACGTTTTCAAAAAATTAATGAACTCTATAATGCGACGATAGTGATGGTCACGCATGACCCATTAGCAGCAAGTTTCTCAGAGCGTGTGATTATGTTGAAAGATGGACAAGTTTTTACTGAAATATATCAAGGTGAAGATGATAAAAACGTCTTTCACAGAGAAATTCTACGTGCACAAAGTATCTTAGGTGGCATGATGTATGAGTTTTAGTCATATTATATGGAAGAACTTTCAACAAAATATTATTCATTACGCAATTTATATCTTTTCACTTGTATTAAGTATCGTGTTGTTCTTTAGTTTTATTACGATCAAATATGTACATCATTTAAATGTGCACCAGTCTTTGTCAATGATACGTCAAGGTACACAAGTGGGAAGTTATTTTTTATTTATCATCATTGTCGTATTTATCATGTATACAAATATGTTGTTTATTAAACGACGGAGTTATGAATTCGGGTTATTGCAAACGATTGGTTTAGGTAAAAAAAGTATTATTTACATGCTAATGCTTGAGCAGTTATTTATTTTCATTATAACTGCACTATTAGGTATGATTATTGGCATTTTGGGCTCGAAAATACTACTAATGATTGTGTTGAAATTATTAGGTATACATACATCTGTATCATTCATTTTTAGTTTTCAAGCGATTGCACAAACATTATTTATACTTGTCATTGCCTATATACTCATCATTATCCAAGCATCTATTTATTTAAGTAAATCTTCAATTAAAAGTTTGATGGCCTTTCAAGATACTAAAGAAGATAGTCATATCACGCTTACATTAGGAGAAGTTATATTAGGTGTCTTAGGCGTTGTGCTGATATTGACGGGGTATTATTTATCAACGCGCTTTGTTGAGATTGTGGATGATGTCATACTACCATTTGTTATTTTAATTGTAACTGTTTTAGGAACTTATTTTTTCTTCCGAAGTACGATTTCACTCATATTGAAGATGATTAGATATTTTAAAGGCGGAAATGTGTCTGTAAATGATGTTATTTTCACGTCATCACTCATGTTTCGAATTAGAAAAAATGCATTTTCATTGACTGTAATGGCCATCATCTCAGCAATTACTGTATCAGTTTTATGTTTCGCTGCGATTAGTAGAGGTTCTTTGGCAAATGAAGTGCTTTTAGAGTCACCCCATGAAGTTACGCTAAAAGAAGAGAAACTTGCAAATGAATTAGGATTTGAATTAAGTCGCCATCATATTCCTTATCGTTATGATTTTAAACAAGTCGTATATTCTCAACTATATAAAGATCAGTTATTTGACAATAGTCAGATACAACCTTATGCAGTTACTGTAACGAGCGAAAAATATTTTCCAAATGTGTCTTTAAAAAAAGGTGAAGCAAATTTAATTATGCCTGAAGGTTTAATTCAAGAGTTGTCGAAGCATAAATCAAATGGTACGGCTTCTATTGGAACTAAAAAACATCACGTGAATATTAAATTGCATAATGTGATGGACAAAATTTATTTTAAACAAAGTATTGATTTAGGTGGTCCTACACTAGTATTGAATGATACCGATTATAATTACTTGAAAACACATGCGAATCGTAATTATATCGTTTCACAATATGGCTTTGATTTACAACATAATAGAGATATTCCAAAACTTGAAAGCATTACGAAAGATCTCAACAGTGATGTGCAAACGCGCAGTGAAGTCGTTAGTGAAGTATCCAGTTTAACTGGCATATTACTGTTTGTAACGTCATTTTTAGGCATTGCATTCTTGATTGCCACAGGATGTATTATTTACATTAAACAAATTGATGAAACAGAGGATGAGTTGGAAAGTTATTCAGTATTACGTAAATTAGGATTCATTCAAAAAGATATGGCCAAAGGATTAAAGCTTAAAGTGGCATTTAACTTTGGTATACCATTGATTATTGCTTTGTTGCATTCATACTTTGCTGCTGTGGTCTTTATGAAGATCATTGGTTTTGATAATCAAGTTCCGATTTTTGTCGTAATGGGTATTTACTCAATCATTTACAGCATTTTTGCAGTTATCGCATATAACCATTCTAAACGTACAATTAATCACTCAATTTAAGCTAATATTTTTCTAATATTTCGTATTTGTAAAGAATTTGTAAATGTAATTGTGGTTATGTAAATTTTGTGATATTTTCAAATAGGGACAAATTCAGTAATGGAGTATTACGTGAATAACAGTAAAACATTATATTTACATAAAATTTACAAATAGTCCGAAAAAAGACTTTTGAAAAGTTCTTATTGTAAATGTATTCTTTATCTAAAGTTGTCTTACAATAATAAAAATTTACAACGTGATTGGAAACGATCGCTATAATGGAGGCTTTATAATGTTTACTAAGAAAAAGGATAAGTTCATGGTTCAATTAGAGGAAATGGTATTTAACTTGGACCGTGCTGCAGTTGAATTCGGGAAAATGGATTTCAATACGCACTTAGATTTAAAAGCTTATTCTGATAATATCAAGACTTATGAGTCACATGGTGACGAATTAATGCATCAAGTCATTACGGATTTAAATCAAACATTTATTACACCAATTGAACGTGAAGATATTCTATCTTTATGTAATGCAATTGATGATGTGCTAGACGCTATGGAAGAAACATCAGCAATGTTTGAGATGTATTCAATTGAATATACAGATGAATACATGGCAGAATTCGTAGAAAATATTCAAAAAGCAGTAGCAGAAATGAAATTAGCTGTTGGTTTATTAGTAGAGAAAAAATTATCACACATGCGCATTCATTCTATTAACATTAAAGAATTTGAAACAAACTGTGATGGCATTTTACGTCAATCTATTAAACACATTTTTAACAGCGAAACTGATCCAATCACACTTATTAAAATAAAAGATATTTATGAAAGCATGGAAGAAATCGCAGATAAATGTCAAGTTGTGGCAAATAATTTCGAAACGATTATTATGAAAAATAGCTAAGGGAGTTTTAATTTATGGAATATGTATTAATTATCACTATAGCTATCGTAATATTTTCTTTAATCTTTGACTTTATCAATGGCTTCCATGATACAGCCAATGCGATTGCTACAGCAGTATCAACACGTGCCTTAACGCCTAGAACTGCTATCTTTTTAGCGGCAATTATGAACTTTGTTGGTGCGCTAACTTTCACTGGTGTTGCCGGTACAATAACGAAAGATATTGTTGATCCATTTAAATTACAAAATGGGTTAGTCGTTGTATTAGCCGCAATATTAGCCGCAATTATTTGGAACTTATTAACATGGTATTATGGTATACCAAGTTCATCATCTCATGCGTTGATAGGTTCAATCGCAGGTGCAGCGATTGCAGCACAAGGATTTGGTGTACTTCATTATCAAGGTTTCACTAAGATTATTATTGTTTTAATCATTTCACCAATTATTGCGTTTTGTGTCGGATTCATTATGTATACGATTGTTAAAATTGTCTTTGAAAATGCTAACCTTACTAGAGCGAATCGTAATTTCCGATTCTTCCAAGTATTTACTGCAGCATTACAATCGTTCTCACACGGTACGAATGATGCACAAAAATCAATGGGTATCATTACATTAGCTTTAATTGTAGCCAATATTCAAGATCCATCGAATGTTGAACCAGCTTTATGGGTAAAAGTTGCCTGTGCAACTGCAATGGGTCTAGGTACTGCCATTGGTGGATGGAAGATTATTAAAACTGTAGGTGGAAATATTATGAAAATCCGCCCAGCTAACGGTGCTGCAGCTGACTTATCATCAGCATTAACAATATTTGTAGCATCATCATTACACTTCCCATTATCTACAACACACGTTGTATCATCATCAATTCTTGGTGTTGGTGCTTCTAACAGAGCTAAAGGTGTTAAATGGAACACTGCACAACGTATGATTATTACATGGGTTATTACATTACCAATCTCAGCTATTTTAGCTGCTTTGATTTTCTTAGTTATGAACATTTTCTTATAATTAAATAATTAAGTGTTAGGGAGTAGGACAGAATACTTATTAAATTCGTCGTCTCACCCTTTTCAAACTGCCTATAGAGTCTTTGACTTTGTAGGCAGTTTTTTTATGGGCTCTATAATAAATTGGACTGATGACAAAATTCATCAGTCCAATTT
>NZ_JAESMI010000163.1:0-415 GCF_017893095.1 Staphylococcus sp. GDX8P80P
ACAGTAGAGATACAATCAATAAACGTGGTAATAAAAAAGCGAGAAGACTTTTATTTTGGGTGGTTATGAATATTATAAGGGGACAACATCATTATGATAATCATATTGTCGATTATTATTACAAACTAAGAAAGCAGCCTAATGAGAAACCTCATAAGACTGCCGTCATCGCATGTATAAATCGATTATTAAAAACGATTCATTTTCTAGTAACGAACCAGAAAATGTACGATTATCAAATGGCCCCTCATTAGCCAAATATATAATCAAATATAGTTTAACACCTTATTCAAAAAATTCAAATTGAACGGTTTAGTTAAGTAATGCTTATTTTAATGATAAGTACTTGACTAATCGTAGGAAAGGGAGTGGGACAGAATTCTTTTTAAATTCGTCGTCCCACCCCCGCAAGGAT
>NZ_JAESMI010000164.1:0-554 GCF_017893095.1 Staphylococcus sp. GDX8P80P
AAATATCAGAAGCTTTTACGAGAAGTGCTGATAATGCCGATGCAATTAAAAAGGCAACATCAGCTAATTACGGTCATGTGATGCCATTAGTCGCCGAGTACCTACTTAATCGTGAAGCAGAAGTCATTCAATGGTTCCGAACTGAGCATCAATGGTTCAAAACGCAACTAGAAAATGAAACGAGCAATACAGGTATCCGCATGTTCAAGCGCTACGCCACCATTACGACTTCAGCACTAATATTAGAACGTGTAATCGCGACACCTATCGATCTGAATGCAGTTAGAGACTACCTCATTAACTATCATTTAGATTCTGTTAGTGAAAGAGATCTGTCTTCCAAAGCTCTCGAAACTATCACCCAATTTGTGGCACAAAATAGAGGAAAATTCTCGGAAGACAATAAACTCTCAAATATGATCGAAAATTACGGGCTTATTGAACTGAAAGATGATCATATTCAAGTCAAAATACTGAAAGATGTTTTTAAACATATGTTAGAAGAAAACCAATACCAAGATGTCAATAATGTTATCAATGCTTTGCGAGATAAA
>NZ_JAESMI010000165.1:0-463 GCF_017893095.1 Staphylococcus sp. GDX8P80P
TTTCGTTGTGTCGTTTGTCTTGAAGTTGATTGCTGCGTAGATGGTTGCGTTGTTGAACGTTGTTGCCTTTTCTTCATCTGTTGCGTTTGGTGTTTGATCGATTTCTGCTTTTTTAACTTCGGCTGCTTTGTCAATTGCTGCTTTTGCTTCGTCTTTCTTAACAACCGCTGGTTTAACATGATTGATCGCGTCTACACCTGAAGATTTAGCAGTGTCTACACCTGCGTTATTTGTCGCTTGGTCTATCGCGTTTTTAGCTGTAGTTACTGCTTCATCAACTTTCGCTTTTGCTGCTGCTTTTTCTTCATCTGTTGCGTTTGGTGTTTGATCGATTTCTGCTTTTTTAACTTCGGCTGCTTTGTCAATTGCTGCTTTTGCTTGTGCTTTTTTCTCAACTGTTGGTTGGACGTGATTAATGGCATCTGTTCCCTCAGTTTTCGCTGTATCTACACCTGCGTTATTT
>NZ_JAESMI010000166.1:0-7093 GCF_017893095.1 Staphylococcus sp. GDX8P80P
ATAAATAAGAACATGATGAACGACCGTTAAATTTGTACTGCAATCGCGCCCGATTGCTGAACAGATTAATAATAGATTTTAGCTTTTTATTTGTTGAAAAAAGCTAATCAAATTGTTGTCGGGATCAATTACTGCAAAGTCTCGTTCATCCCACCACTGATCTTTTAATGATGTATTGGGGTGCAAAATGCCCAAAGGCTTAATATGTTGATATAATTCATCAATTCCCTCTACTTCAATGCGGCAACTAGCAGTACCAGCAATAAACGACTCCGCACCTGTACAAACCGGTGAATCATTACTACGAGAGCGCCAGCCTTCATCACTTGCCTCCCATAGATGAATCCGAACCTCATTACACATTAGAACTGCGAATCCATCTTCATGGTGAACCAAAGTGAAACCTAGTTTATCGCAATAAAAACCTATACTCTTTTTAATATCCCCGACTGGCAATGCCGGGATAGACTGTAACATTCTCACGCATAAAATCCCCTTTCATTTTCTAATGTAAATCTATTACCTTATTATTAATTCAATTCGCTCATAATTAATCCTTTTTCTTATTACGCAAAATGGCCCGATTTAAGCACACCCTTTATTCCGTTAATGCGCCATGACAGCCATGATAATTACTAATACTAGGAGAAGTTAATAAATACGTAACCAACATGATTAACAATTATTAGAGGTCATCGTTCAAAATGGTATGCGTTTTGACACATCCACTATATATCCGTGTCGTTCTGTCCACTCCTGAATCCCATTCCAGAAATTCTCTAGCGATTCCAGAAGTTTCTCAGAGTCGGAAAGTTGACCAGACATTACGAACTGGCACAGATGGTCATAACCTGAAGGAAGATCTGATTGCTTAACTGCTTCAGTTAAGACCGAAGCGCTCGTCGTATAACAGATGCGATGATGCAGACCAATCAACATGGCACCTGCCATTGCTACCTGTACAGTCAAGGATGGTAGAAATGTTGTCGGTCCTTGCACACGAATATTACGCCATTTGCCTGCATATTCAAACAGCTCTTCTACGATAAGGGCACAAATCGCATCGTGGAACGTTTGGGCTTCTACCGATTTAGCAGTTTGATACACTTTCTCTAAGTATCCACCTGAATCATAAATCGGCAAAATAGAGAAAAATTGACCATGTGTAAGCGGCCAATCTGATTCCACCTGAGATGCATAATCTAGTAGAATCTCTTCGCTATCAAAATTCACTTCCACCTTCCACTCACCGGTTGTCCATTCATGGCTGAACTCTGCTTCCTCTGTTGACATGACACACATCATCTCAATATCCGAATAGGGCCCATCAGTCTGACGACCAAGAGAGCCATAAACACCAATAGCCTTAACATCATCCCCATATTTATCCAATATTCGTTCCTTAATTTCATGAACAATCTTCATTCTTTCTTCTCTAGTCATTATTATTGGTCCATTCACTATTCTCATTCCCTTTTCAGATAATTTTAGATTTGCTTTTCTAAATAAGAATATTTGGAGAGCACCGTTCTTATTCAGCTATTAATAACTCGTCTTCCTAAGCATCCTTCAATCCTTTTAATAACAATTATAGCATCTAATCTTCAACAAACGGGCCATATTGTTGTATAAGTGATGAAATACTGAATTTAAAACTTAGTTTATATGTGGTAAAATGTTTTAATCAAGTTTAGGAGGAATTAATTATGAAGTGTAATGAATGTAACAGGGTTCAATTAAAAGAGGGAAGCGTATCATTAACCCTATAAACTACGTCTGCCCTCATTATTGGAGGGTGAAATGTGAATACATCCTATTCACAATCGAATTTACGACACAACCAAATTTTAATTTGGCTTTGCATTTTATCTTTTTTTAGCGTATTAAATGAAATGGTTTTGAACGTCTCATTACCTGATATTGCAAATGATTTTAATAAACCACCTGCGAGTACAAACTGGGTGAACACAGCCTTTATGTTAACCTTTTCCATTGGAACAGCTGTATATGGAAAGCTATCTGATCAATTAGGCATCAAAAGGTTACTCCTATTTGGAATTATAATAAATTGTTTCGGGTCGGTAATTGGGTTTGTTGGCCATTCTTTCTTTTCCTTACTTATTATGGCTCGTTTTATTCAAGGGGCTGGTGCAGCTGCATTTCCAGCACTCGTAATGGTTGTAGTTGCGCGCTATATTCCAAAGGAAAATAGGGGTAAAGCATTTGGTCTTATTGGATCGATAGTAGCCATGGGAGAAGGAGTCGGTCCAGCGATTGGTGGAATGATAGCCCATTATATTCATTGGTCCTATCTTCTACTCATTCCTATGATAACAATTATCACTGTTCCGTTTCTTATGAAATTATTAAAGAAAGAAGTAAGGATAAAAGGTCATTTTGATATCAAAGGAATTATACTAATGTCTGTAGGCATTGTATTTTTTATGTTGTTTACAACATCATATAGCATTTCTTTTCTTATCGTTAGCGTGCTGTCATTCCTGATATTTGTAAAACATATCAGGAAAGTAACAGATCCTTTTGTTGATCCCGGATTAGGGAAAAATATACCTTTTATGATTGGAGTTCTTTGTGGGGGAATTATATTTGGAACAGTAGCAGGGTTTGTCTCTATGGTTCCTTATATGATGAAAGATGTTCACCAGCTAAGTACTGCCGAAATCGGAAGTGTAATTATTTTCCCTGGAACAATGAGTGTCATTATTTTCGGCTACATTGGTGGGATACTTGTTGATAGAAGAGGTCCTTTATACGTGTTAAACATCGGAGTTACATTTCTTTCTGTTAGCTTTTTAACTGCTTCCTTTCTTTTAGAAACAACATCATGGTTCATGACAATTATAATCGTATTTGTTTTAGGTGGGCTTTCGTTCACCAAAACAGTTATATCAACAATTGTTTCAAGTAGCTTGAAACAGCAGGAAGCTGGTGCTGGAATGAGTTTGCTTAACTTTACCAGCTTTTTATCAGAGGGAACAGGTATTGCAATTGTAGGTGGTTTATTATCCATACCCTTACTTGATCAAAGGTTGTTACCTATGGAAGTTGATCAGTCAACTTATCTGTATAGTAATTTGTTATTACTTTTTTCAGGAATCATTGTCATTAGTTGGCTGGTTACCTTGAATGTATATAAACATTCTCAAAGGGATTTCTAAATCGTTAAGGGATCAACTTTGGGAGAGAGTTCAAAATTGATCCTTTTTTTATAACAGGAATTCAAATCTTTTTGTTCCATTAAAGGGCGCGATTGCTGAATAAAAGATACGAGAGACCTCTCTTGTATCTTTTTTATTTTGAGTGGTTTTGTCCGTTACACTAGAAAACCGAAAGACAATAAAAATTTTATTCTTGCTGAGTCTGGCTTTCGGTAAGCTAGACAAAACGGACAAAATAAAAATTGGCAAGGGTTTAAAGGTGGAGATTTTTTGAGTGATCTTCTCAAAAAATACTACCTGTCCCTTGCTGATTTTTAAACGAGCACGAGAGCAAAACCCCCCTTTGCTGAGGTGGCAGAGGGCAGGTTTTTTTGTTTCTTTTTTCTCGTAAAAAAAAGAAAGGTCTTAAAGGTTTTATGGTTTTGGTCGGCACTGCCGACAGCCTCGCAGAGCACACACTTTATGAATATAAAGTATAGTGTGTTATACTTTACTTGGAAGTGGTTGCCGGAAAGAGCGAAAATGCCTCACATTTGTGCCACCTAAAAAGGAGCGATTTACATATGAGTTATGCAGTTTGTAGAATGCAAAAAGTGAAATCAGCTGGACTAAAAGGCATGCAATTTCATAATCAAAGAGAGCGAAAAAGTAGAACGAATGATGATATTGACCATGAGCGAACACGTGAAAATTATGATTTGAAAAATGATAAAAATATTGATTACAACGAACGTGTCAAAGAAATTATTGAATCACAAAAAACAGGTACAAGAAAAACGAGGAAAGATGCTGTTCTTGTAAATGAGTTGCTAGTAACATCTGACCGAGATTTTTTTGAGCAACTGGATCCAGGAGAACAAAAACGATTTTTTGAGGAAAGTTATAAATTATTTTCCGAACGATATGGCAAGCAAAATATTGCTTATGCAACAGTTCATAATGATGAGCAAACCCCTCACATGCATTTAGGTGTTGTGCCTATGCGTGATGGAAAACTGCAAGGAAAAAATGTGTTTAATCGTCAAGAACTGTTATGGCTACAAGATAAATTCCCCGAGCATATGAAAAAACAGGGTTTTGAGTTGAAGCGTGGTGAACGTGGCTCTGACCGTAAACATATTGAGACAGCTAAATTTAAAAAACAAACTTTGGAAAAAGAGATTGATTTTCTAGAAAAAAATTTAGCAGTTAAAAAAGATGAATGGACTGCTTATAGCGATAAAGTTAAATCAGATTTAGAAGTACCAGCGAAACGACACATGAAAAGTGTTGAAGTGCCAACGGGTGAAAAGTCCATGTTTGGTTTGGGAAAAGAAATAATGAAAACAGAAAAGAAACCAACCAAAAATGTTGTTATATCGGAGCGTGATTATAAAAACTTAGTGACTGCTGCGAGAGATAACGATAGGTTAAAACAGCATGTTAGAAATCTCATGAGTACTGATATGGCGAGAGAATATAAAAAATTAAGTAAAGAACATGGGCAAGTTAAAGAAAAATATAGTGGTCTTGTAGAGCGATTTAATGAAAATGTAAATGATTATAATGAGTTGCTTGAAGAAAACAAGTCTTTAAAGTCTAAAATAAGCGATTTAAAGCGTGATGTGAGTTTAATCTATGAAAGCACTAAGGAATTCCTTAAGGAACGTACAGACGGCTTAAAAGCCTTTAAAAACGTTTTTAAGGGGTTTGTAGACAAGGTAAAGGATAAAACAGCACAATTCCAAGAAAAACACGATTTAGAACCTAAAAAGAACGAATTTGAACTAACTCATAACCGAGAGGTAAAAAAAGAACGAAGTCGAGATCAGGGAATGAGTTTGTAAAATAAAAAAAGCACCTGAAAAGGTGTCTTTTTTTGATGGTTTTGAACTTGTTCTTTCTTATCTTGATACATATAGAAACAACAAGTTTTTATTTTTATAGTTTACATCGCGTTTAAAGTGTTGGTGTGATTGGCTTTATAAGGTTAATGAACCTTTAAAAATCCTTGCACAGAAAAATACCCTATGTTATTGTTTAAGTTACCACACAAAAACAAATTTACATAGGGGGTTTCTGTATTAATTATGTGCAATAATAATAGCATTAATTCAGATGAAAAATCAAGTGTACTAATCGACAAAACAAAAAGTGGAAAAATAAGACCTTGGCGAGAAAAGAAAATGGCAAATGTAGATTATTTTGAACTCTTGCATATTCTTGAATTTAAAAAGGCTGAACGTGTAAAAGATTGTGCAGAGGTACTTGAATATAAAGTGAGTTATGAAACGGGAGAAAAAACGTTATATCGTGTGTGGTTTTGTAAATCTCGATTATGTCCAATGTGCAACTGGAGGAGAGCAATGAAGCATGGTATTCAGTCACAAAAGGTTGTTGCAGAAGTTATCAAACAAAAACCAACAGTTCGTTGGCTTTTCCTTACGTTGACCGTTAGAAATGTTTATGATGGTACTGAATTAAATAAAAGTTTATCGGATATGTCAAAAGGTTTTAATCGTATGATGAAATATAAGAAAATTAATAAAAACTTAGTTGGTTTTATGCGAGCGACAGAAGTAACTGTAAATAATATAGATAATTCTTATAACCAACACATGCATGTGTTGGTTTGTGTAGAAAGCACTTATTTTTATAACACTGAAAACTATGTGAATCAAAAGCAATGGATTCAATTTTGGAAAAGAGCTATGAAATTAGATTATGATCCAAACGTTAAAGTCCAAATGATTCGACCAAAAAATAAACATAAATCTGATATAAAATCAGCCATTGATGAAACTGCAAAATATCCAGTAAAAGATACAGATTTTATGACTGATGACGAAGAAAGAAATTTGCAGCGTTTAGCTGATTTGGAGGAAGGACTTTATCGAAAAAGATTAATTTCATATGGTGGTTTATTAAAGGAAATTCATAAGGAATTAAATCTTGATGACGCAGAAGATGGCGATTTAATACATACAGATGATGAAGAAAAAGCAGATGAAGATGGCTTTTCTATTATTGCAATGTGGAATTGGGAACGGAAAAATTATTTTATTAAAGAGTAATTCAACAAAAGGGCCAAGATTGTTTAAGCAAAACAAGACAAGTTAAGGGGTGCAGTTTACGCACCCCTTAACTTACTTATTAAATAATTTATAGCTATTGAAAAGAGACAAGAATTGCTCAAAGCTAATATTGTTTAAATCGTCAATTCCCGCATGTTTTAAGGATTTGTTAAATTGATTCTTTGTAAATATTTTCTTGTATTCTTTGTTAACCCATTTCATAACGAAATAATTATACTTCTGTTTATCTTTGTACGATATTCTTGATTTTTTTCTATTTAATCTGATAAGCGAGCTATTCACTTTAGGTTTAGGATGAAAATATTCTCTTGGAACCATACTTAATATAGAAATATCAACTTCTGCCATTAAAAGTAACGCCAATGAGCGCTTTGTATTCAATAACCTTTTAGCAAACCCGTATTCCACGATTAAATAACTCTCATCAGCTATACTTTCAAAAACAACTTTGCGTATTATATCCGTACTTATGTTGTAAGGTATACTACCAAATATTTTATAGGATTGGTTTTTAGGAAATTTAAACTGCAATATATCCTTGTTTAAAACTTGAAAATTATCGTGATTAACAAGTTTATTTTCTGTAGTCTTGCATAATTTATGGTCTATTTCAATAGCAGTTACGAAATTACACCTTTGTACTAATTCAAGGGTAAAATGCCCTTTTCCTGAGCCAATTTCAAAGATATTATCATGTTCATTTAAGCTTATATTTGTCATTATTTTATCTATATTACGTTTCGAAGTAATAAAGTTTTGACTGTCTTTTATATTTTTTTTGTTCATTATAATCCTCTTTCTTATAAACTTAAAATAATTATAGCACAAGCTCTGATAAAT
>NZ_JAESMI010000167.1:0-726 GCF_017893095.1 Staphylococcus sp. GDX8P80P
AATCAAAACCACCCGTGTGAACGGGTGGTTTGTTCTACGGCTATAAGCCTTCCTTACTGGCCAGCCCTAAAAGGGCGCTGACAGGTCAGCCAACTGCACTACTTTCCCAGCACCCCTAAAGGGGTACTATTTTTTTCGTCTTTTTTTAATTTCTTCTCCTGTAAAAGGATCAAGATATTCTTCCATTGAAATTTGATCTGCAACGATATCTTCTTGTAATTGATTACGAATATAATTTTCAATTACCTTTTTATTCCTACCTACTGTATCGACATAAAATCCTTTACACCAAAACTTTCTATTACCGTATCTATATTTTAAATTAGCATGTCTATCAAAAATCATTAAACTACTTTTACCTTTTAAATATCCAACAAATGAGGATACTCCTAATTTAGGTGGAATACTAACTAACATATGAATATGATCTTTACATGCTTCTGCTTCTATTATTTCTACGCCTTTTCTTTCACATAGTTGACGCAAAATAACTCCAATATCCCTTTTTATCTTTCCGTATATCACTTGTCTTCTATATTTTGGTGCAAAGACTATGTGATACTTACAATTCCATTTTGTATGTGCTAAACTGTTTGTGTCAGATGACATTAAATAGCATCTCCTCGTGTTGAATATTTGGTTGGCTGACCAATATATATTCTAGCACGTAGAGATGCATTTTTTAGATATCGGTGAAACCTTTTCTGGAGTCCGGGACATAATGTT
>NZ_JAESMI010000017.1:0-106645 GCF_017893095.1 Staphylococcus sp. GDX8P80P
CCGCATTTCTCTTAGAACCTTAAAAACGAGAGTGGAACAGAATTTTTTAAATTCAATGTCCCACTCTCGCAAGAATGACTAAAACTGAGAAAAGCTTAATTTAAACGCCCTCTCAGTTTAGTTATTTACTGCCTTTTTTGAAAAAAGCAGTTTGTATATTATTATTGTCTCAGACTCAAATTAATCATTGTTATAAAGAGAGATTATTTGATATCTACGATTTTAACGTTAATTTCTCCACCGTTTGGTAAAGGCACACGTACTTCATCTTTTAAACTTTTACCAATTAGTGCTTTAGCCATAGGTGATTCGTTTGAGATTTTGCCATTAAAGGCATCTGCTTCAGCAGAACCAACGATTTGGTAACTTTCTTCTTCATCTCCAGGTAATTCAATAAAAGTTACAGTTTTACCAATTTGAACAACATTGTTATCACCTGTATCTTCAATAATTAATGCATATCTAAGCATATGCTCGATACGTTGAATGTCTTGTTCAATGAATCCTTGTTCATCTTTAGCAGCATCATACTCAGAGTTCTCAGAAAGGTCACCAAAAGAACGTGCCACTTTAATTTTTTCTACAACTTCAGGACGTTTAACCGTTTTTAATTCTTCTAATTCTTTTTCTAATTGTTCATAACCCTCTTGAGTCATTGGATATTGTTTTTGATTTTCCATTATGTCATCTTCCTTTTTAAGTTAATATGTTTGAGTCAATTAAAATTGATTGAATACATTTATTTTTAATATACATTGTAACTTACTTATTGTTTACTAACCAATGTTTGAATTTTTGTTGTCATAATATCTATTGCTACTTTATTACTTCCGCCTTCTGGAATAATAATATCAGCATATTTCTTTGTTGGTTCAATGAATTGATTGTGCATTGGTTTAACAACATTTAAATATTGGTTAATGACCGATTCCATTGATCGACCACGCTCTTTAGTATCACGTACTAGTCGTCTTAGAATTCTTAAGTCTGCATCAGTATCAACGTATATTTTGACATCCATCATATCACGAAGTGTTTTATTTTCTAAAGCAAATATACCTTCTACGATAATAACATCTTTAGGTTCAAATGCAATGGTTTCATTACTTCGTGTATGATTTGTGTAATCGTATGTTGGAACTTCAACTGCATGACCATTACGTAAATCCTTTAAGTTTTCAATTAGCAAATCATTGTCAAAGGCAAAGGGATGGTCATAATTTGTTTCAAGACGCTCTTCAAAAGTTAAATGTGATTGGTCTTTATAATAATAATCTTGAGCAAGAAGTGCAACACTATGTCCTTCTAAATTTTTCATGATTTCATTAGTAACTGTTGTCTTACCAGATCCAGAGCCACCGGCAATGCCAATAATTGTTGTGTTTGCCATTATCTAATTTCCTTTCTCATCATGTTCTTAGGGTAAATTGGATGATCTACCTTAATTTGTACAATTTGAAGTGGATGACGTGCAGCATCTAATTGATTGCCTTCCTCATCGTATATGGCATCAATCACTTGTCTAAAGCTTTCAATTTCAGGTCCAAAAAATTCAATTTCTTGACCAGGTTTAAAGTGATTTCTTTGTTGAATAGTAGCAATATGCGTTGCCTCATCATAATCTAATACTAATCCACAAAAATCATAAGGTGATTTTTTATTTTGCTGAACACCAAACATTTGCTCTTCATAACCTGGTGTACCTTCAAAGAAAGCTGGCGCTGTATCTCTATTAGCACATTTATCTAATTCGATTAACCATTCAGGATTTATTTTAAAGTGCTCTGGATCTTCAGCATAGGCATCAATTACTTTTCGATAAACTGAAACCACAGTAGCAATATAATGTATCGACTTCATACGACCTTCTATTTTAAGGGAGTCAATGCCAATATCCATCATTTGCGGTATTGATTCGATTAATTTTAAATCTTTAGGACTCATAGCGAATGGGATAATGTCGCCCTCTTGATAATAAAGATCTAAATCACCATCATTATCAACCTCTAACAAATCATAATCCCAACGACAACTTTGACAACATCCTCCTCTATTAGAGTCTCTCGCTGTCATGTGATTACTAAGTGTACAACGACCTGAATAGGCAATACACATAGCACCATGGATGAAAGCCTCAATTTCAATATCTACGTTCTCTTTCATTTCCTTCATTTCCATAGCGCCTGTTTCACGTGCTAATACCACTCGGTCTAATCCTTCTTCTTTCCAGAATTCTACAGCTTTAGTATTAGATAATGATTGTTGTGTTGATAAGTGTATTTCTAATTTTGGTGCAACTTGCTTACAAGTTTCTATGATTAAAGGGTCTGCTACAATAATACCTGTAGCTCCAGTTTTTTCTAATTCAATTAGATACGATTCCAACCCATCAATATTTTCATCATGTGCAATAATGTTAGTAGTCACGTAAATTTTAGCATTATATTGATTTGCAAATTCAACGCCCTCTTTAATTTCAGCCATTGTAAAATTATCAGCGTTAGAACGTAGACCATATTCTTGACCACCTAAAAATACGGCATCTGCACCATAATGAACAGCAATTTTTAATTTCTCTAAATTACCAGCAGGCGCTAATAATTCAGGTTTTTTGATTTTACTTTTTGCTTGAGATTGAACGTCAGTTAAAGTTTTCAAGTTTAGCGCCTCCTTTTAGTATACGGTTTGTTTATACAAGAATCCTTCGTCAAATGGACGATGTTCTGGTTGAATGTCTTCAATTGGGTCTACTAGCATAAATTTTTCGTCTTCATATGCTTCAGGATCTTCATTGTATAAATCAATCGCTTCTCTGTATTGAGCTGTAACAACGTTGATATATTCTTCACTCTGTAATATACCGTCAATTTTAAATGAATCAATACCAGCTTCAAACAATGGTTCAAGCTCTTCGATTAAACAAATGTCATTCGGAGACATGATATGTGTGCCATTAAAATCCTCAAATACAGGATATTTATTATCACGTTCTTCGTCATAGAGTAATAGTTCACGTTCATCATTTTCACGTTTAATCTTCATTTGTCTATCTTGAAATGTATAATAGTTTCCAAGTAACATCCGTTTAGATTGGAACATACATGTCATCCCATGGACTTGAACTTCAATTTCGACATTTGCATTCTCTTTAATATTTATAATTTCATCTAAGTTTAATTCTCTGGCAAGAAGTGCACGTTTCGCACCGCGTTTACCCCAATAGTTACATTGGAAATAGTTGGTAACAATTGTTTCGGCATCCCAATTTAAAGGTATGGGATTTTGTTGATTTTTTACGTACATAACAACTGCAGGATCCCCAAAGATAATACGATCCACATTGATTTCGTGTAAGAAATTAATGTAGTCTTCCAATGCGTTTAAATGATAGTTGTGAAAAATACCATTTACAGCGACATAGATTTTTTTATCATGTTCATGTGCTAATTTAATTGCTTTTTTTATATCTTCTCGATTAAATTCTCCCGGTAATCGTAACCCAAATGTTTGCTCACCAATGACAAAGGCATCCGCGCCAATATCGATTAGTGTTTCTAAATGTGTTAAAGATTTAGGAGTAACGAGTAATTCCGTCATAATTATTCTCCTTTAATTGAAATAGCTAACCCATCATCCATATTGATAAAATTTGTACTGTAATTTTTTTGATTCATTAACCATTCATTAAATTTTTGGACTTTTTTCACCATTTGCTTAACATTTCTGGAACGAACAATATCTATGTTCGATACAAAACCGTGATATAAAACATTATCTGTAATCACTAGTCCGCCTTTTTTTAATAATGGTGTGTAGTATTCAAAAAATTTCTTAGATTGCGCTTTAGCTGCATCAATAAAGATAATATCATATACTTTGTCATCGACTTGACTATATTGCTCTAAGGCATTGCCTTCTATTAATCGTATTTGTGATGAATAACCATAAGTTTCAAAATTTGTTTTAGCTTGCGTAATCATTTTCTCATCACGTTCTATTGTTGTAATTTGAATGTCATCTGATACCGATGCAAAATGCATTGAACTATAACCTATCGCAGTACCAATTTCCAATATATTTTTTGCACCATGGATTCGAATTAATTGTTTGATCATTTCTAGAGATAATCTGTCTACAATTGGTACAGCATTCTCTTCTGCATAGCTTCTTAATGATTCAATCTGATTATCTGTTTTAGATTGTATCTCCAATAAATATTGCTGATTAGCTTCCATTTACTTACTTCCTTTTTTAAGACAAAATGACATTAAAAAATAAACCAGTCTCTATTAAATTAAGTTTTAATCACCGATGACTTATAAATAACCTAAATCAAATGACGTCAACTCATGTGTATAATTGTATGACTGATTTAAATATTTATTAAAATACTTGTCTAGTTATAAGAATTTAACTTTAAATATTTTATCACATATTTGATTGTAAATTAAGGTGTAACAAGTAAAAAAACATGATTTTGTCAATCAAAAAGGAGCAGAAAAGAATTCGCTTTGAATTCTTTATCCACTCCCACTACAACATTATTGAGTTAACTCAGCTAAACATATGAACTAAGATCGTTCAATTCATAATTACGAATTGACTATTTAACTTCCATTCATCTATAAATGTGATGAATGAATGCATCATTTACTCTTCCATATTTGTATTTACTACTTCTTCAATCATGTCCCATTCTTCATCCGTTTCGATAGGTACTAATTTACCACCATCGCCTGATTCATCAGGTTCATTTATCATTGGAATAAGTTCAATCATATCATCGTCGTCTGATTGTGCGCCCTCTTCTGCTAAGATAACATATTCCTTTTTGAATTCTGGATGGTAAAATTCTAACATTTTGCGATATAAAACTTCATTACCATTTTCATCAAATAAAGTTAATAATTCTTCTTCATTGCTAATATCTAATTCTACGTCATGGTTATGGTCATGATTATGTTCAGTCATCTTTATATCTCCTTTATTGGATTGAGTCTAAATAGCCTTGCAATATAAATACTGCTGCCATTTTATCAATTACTTTTTTTCTTTTTTGTCTTGAAACATCTGCTTCAAGTAATGAACGCTCTGCTGCCATAGTACTTAATCGTTCATCCCACATTATAATCTCTATATCAGGTAAGCTTTCTTGAAGTAACTCCTTATATTTTAACGAAGCTTCTCCACGAAAGCCAATAGAATTATTCATATTCTTTGGTAAACCAATCACTACAGAACCAACATGATGTTCTTTAATGATAGCTACCAATTGATCTATACCGAAATCTTCTTGTTCCTCGTTAATTCTTAGAGTGTCCAATCCTTGGGCAGTCCAACCCATTAAATCGCTAATAGCAATGCCAACTGTTTTACTACCTACATCTAAACCTAAAATTTTATGCGTTAACATGGACTATTTCTTGTTCTCTTTTAAGTAATTTGAAACGAGTTCTTCCATAATAACGTCACGATCAATGTGTCGAATTTGATTTCGAGCATCATTTTGACGAGGTATATAGGCTGGATCTCCAGAGAGTAAATACCCAACGATTTGATTGACAGCATTGTAACCACGTTCTTCTAATGTTCGGTGTACATTATTTAACACAGTTTCGACATTATCTTTAGGAATTTCTTCATAGTCAAACTTCATAGTTTTATCAATATTATCCATAGGTGCGACACTCCTCTATAACGGTTTATCTTACATACACCAATTTTACACTAGTTGATTACAAAGTTATAGTTTTTTAATGTAATCTTTAATAAAGCGTAATGCTTCTGAGATATTTTCAGGTTGCGTACCGCCACCTTGAGCCATATCAGGGCGACCGCCACCTTTACCACCAACGATAGGTGCCATGTTTTTAATAATATCCCCAGCTTTGATGCTGTCAGTTTGTTCTTTAGGTACAGTTGCGATTAATGACACTTTATTTCCTAAATTACTTGCTAAGATAATGATAGCATCTTGTTGTTTAGATTTAAAATCATCCATTGTTTGTCTGATTTCTTTAGCATTTGATACCTCGACTTCTGTAGCTAATACTTTAAATCCATTTATATCTTCAATTTGTTCCTCAATATTACCCATCTTAAGTGATGTAATTTCTTTGTTGCGTTGCTCTAATTGTTTATGAAGTTGTTTTTCTTCTTCTTGTAACTGCACAATTTTATCAAAAACTTGATTGTCAGATTTTACTTTAACTTGATCTTTAACAGCATTAAATTTCGTTTGAATATTCTCTAAATAAAGGAATGCTGACTTACCAGTCAATGCTTCAATACGTCTAACACCCGCACCTGTTCCTGACTCGCTAACAATTTTGAAAAGACCAATTTCAGCAGTGTTACTTACGTGAATACCACCACATAGTTCTATTGAAAATGGCGCCATATTTACAACGCGTACAATATCACCGTATTTTTCACCGAATAAAGCCATAGCACCCATTTGTTTAGCTTCATCAATTGGCATTTCTTGAATATTAACTGAAATACCTCTCCAAATTTCTTCGTTAACACGTCTCTCAACACGATCTATTTCTTCTTGACTCATAGGACCAAAATGTGAGAAGTCAAAGCGTAAACGTTCACTTTCGACTAAAGAACCAGCTTGATTAACATGTTCTCCTAGTACCTCTTTTAAAGCAGCGTGAAGTAAGTGAGTGGCACTGTGATTTTTTTGAATATCTTTTCTTTCATCTCTATTTACACTTGCATCTACATTACTATTAATAGTAACTTGGCCGAATTGGACTACACCTTGATGTAAATTTTGACCATTAGGTGCTTTAGTTACTTCGGTAACTTCTATTTCAAAGTTTTCATTGCCTACGGTTCCTTTATCAGCTACTTGTCCACCACTAACTGCATAAAATGGTGTTTCTTCCAAAATGAAGTAAACTGTTTCTCCAGGCTCAGCACTTTCAACTGATTCACCATTATAAATTAAATCTGTTAATGTTGTTTGATAATCTGTCGTTTCATAGCCAACGAATTTACTATTTGTAGTAATATTTTTGAGCACTTCACTTTGAATTTGCATTGATTGTGAACTTTGACGTGCTTCTCGAGCTCGTGTACGTTGTTGTTCCATTTCTACTTCAAATGTAGCCATATCTACAGAAATGCCTTCTTGACTAGCTAATTCTTCAGTTAATTCAATTGGGAAACCATACGTATCATATAATTTAAACGCATCTGATCCGTTAATTTCGTTTGTTGAATCTTTGGCTTTAGCTAGTAAATTATTTAAAATTGCTAAACCTTCTTGAAGTGTTTCGTGGAAACGTTCTTCTTCAGATTTAATTACACGTTTAATAAAATCTGCTTTTTCTTTAACATTAGGGTAATAAGGTTCCATAATGTCTGCAACAATATCAACCAATTTATACATAAACGGTTCATTAATGTCTAATGTTTGACTGAATCGAACCGCTCTACGTAGAAGTCGACGTAATACATAGCCTCTTCCTTCGTTTGCAGGTAATGCGCCATCAGCTATTGCAAATGCAATCGTACGAATATGGTCTGCGATGACTTTAAATGCTATATCATGCTCACTATTTTCTAAATACGTTTTGCCAGCGACATTTTCAACTTCATTAATAATTGGCATGAATAAGTCTGTTTCGTAATTAGTACGTACATTTTGAGACACTGATGCCATACGTTCAAGACCCATACCAGTATCAATGTTTTTATTTGGAAGTGGTGTATACGTATTGTCTTTATTATGATTAAATTCACTAAAGACTAAATTCCATACTTCTAAAAATCTTTCATTTTCTCCACCTGGATACATTTCTTCGGCTGGATCATCTTGTCCATATTCGTCTCCACGGTCATAGAAAATTTCAGTATTTGGACCAGAAGGACCTTCACCAATATCCCAGAAGTTACCCTCAATTCTGATAATGCGACTTTCTTCTAAGCCAATTTCTTCATTCCAAATACGATAAGCTTCTGTATCTTCTGGATGAATAGTGACATATAATTTTTCTGGTTCCATTCCCATCCATTTTTCACTTGTTAAAAACTCCCATGCAAAATGAATAGCTTCTTTTTTGAAATAATCGCCGATTGAAAAGTTACCTAGCATTTCAAAGAATGTATGATGTCTTGCAGTAAATCCAACATTTTCGATATCGTTGGTTCTGATTGCTTTTTGAGAATTAACAATTCTAGGCTTTCTAGGTGTTTCTCTGCCATCAAAATATTTTTTTAACGTTGCTACACCAGAATTAATCCATAATAATGAATCATCATCTATCGGTACTAATGGTGCTGAAGGTTCAACCATATGTCCTTTTTCAACAAAGAAATCAATATATTTTTGACGAATTTCACTAGCCTTTAAATTTTTCATTATTTACACTCCTATTTCACCAATTTATTAAGAAAATAAAACAAAAAACGTTCATCCTCAAAAAAGGGACGAACGTTCTCGCGGTACCACCCTAGTTATAAATGGTCTACCCTTAACCGATAAAATATCGTTAGGCAGAAGACAATTATCACTCAAATTCAATATGAAAATAACATGAAGTAGCGTTCAACAATATACATTGCACTTTACACCAACCAGTACATCTCTATATAAGTATGTATTGTCTACTTATCTTCATGCGAACTTAAGATTATTTTAAGTATTTTCAAGCTAAATGTCAACGCTCAGCAAAATCGTATGGGGATACATCACCCATATTGATCATTGGATTAATTTGATATATTGTAGATTCGCTTAAAATAATTTCTTTTTCCTCTACTTCTAAATTCAACTTTTCATCTGTATCTATTGATGAATTATCATTATTTTGATGACGGTTAGCATTATTATTATCAATTTCAAAATAGCTTAAAATTAATTGGCAAAGTTGCGTCTGACGTATTTGACCTTGGGTGTTTAGACCTATATCAAATGCCTTAGGATCACCGAGTAAAACAAGTGATTGTTTTGCCCTAGTGAGTCCTGTATACAAAATAGGTCTTTGCAACATTCTAAAATACTGCTTCACAATTGGCATGATGACTATCGGAAATTCAGAACCCTGTGATTTATGAATAGATGTACAATAAGCATGTGTTAATTCAAGTAAATCCTGTCTTGTGAAGGTGATTTCATTCCCCTCAAAGTCTACTACAAGCACATCTTTGTTAAGTGCATTTTCTTTTGCCCAAAAGATTCCAACTATAACACCAATATCACCATTAAATATATTATCGTTAGGTCGATTGACTAATTGTAATACTTTATCCCCTTTACGAAATTTGATATCACCGAACTCTATTTCGCGCGTATCATCTTCCTTAGGGTTTAATATATCCTGCAACACTTGATTTAATCGTTTTATACCTGCACTACCTTTATACATCGGTGCTAACACCTGAATATCACTCATGTCATACCCTTTATTTACAGCACTTGATACTACTTTCTCAACAACTGAAGGTATTTGTTCTACGCCACAATTAATAAAACTTCTATCATGATAACGTTGTGAAATATCGATAGGTTCCCCATGCTTCATTCGGTGTGCTAAATCAATGATACTAGAGCCATCTTGTTGACGGTAAACTTCAGTTAAATTTACACGTGGAATTGCTTTAGAATCGATTAGATCTTTAAATACTTGCCCTGGTCCAACTGATGGCAATTGATCTTCGTCACCAACAAATACCACCTGTGCATCTAATGGCACTGCACTTAGAAACTGATGAAATAACCAAGTATCCACCATCGACATTTCGTCAATAATGATAAGTTTAGCTTTTATTTCATTATCTAATATATCTTCAGGTTGAGTATCCTGATTCCACCCAATTAAGCGATGTATTGTCATCGCTTCAAGTCCTGTTGACTCTTGTAAACGCTTAGATGCACGACCAGTTGGTGCAGCTAAAACGACTGGATAATCATCATCTTGATAATCAGAATAATTTAACGATAGGCCATGTATTTCAGCATATAATTCAACAATTCCTTTGATTACCGTTGTCTTTCCTGTGCCAGGGCCTCCTGTCAACAGCATAATTTTAGAATTAATAGCAGTTTGCAAAGCTTCTTTTTGAGATGGTGCATAATTGACATTATTGCTATCTTCTATTTCCCCTATATGCAATTGTAAATCAGATTGTTCTATTTCTTTTAACTTGTTCTTGTAGGTTTGAATGCGATATAAATTTTGAACACTTTTCAATTCAGAATAATATAAACTAGGAATAGCAACACGATGATTATCGAGAATTAATTTGCTTTCTTCTGATAAATTTTGTAGAACATCTTCTAATTGTTGTTGCTCTATGGCCTCACCTTGCTGTTTGTTACTTAGAATTTGTTGCGTTACGTCGATGATATAGTCATTTGATAAATACGTGTGACCTTGCTTAATGCATTCTTCTTCAAGTGTATATAACAATCCAGCTTTTAATCTTTCTTGATCATTAAAGGCAATCCCATTATTTCGCGCTAAAATATCAGCCTTTTGAAAACCAATTCCTTTAACATCATATACGAGTTGATATGGATTATTCTCAAGTACTTGAAGGGTGTCAGATTGATAAAATTGATAAATCGCCATTGATAATTTAGGTCCAAAGCCTAAATCATGTAGTCGAATCATAATTTTTTCTGACTCTTGATTGGCATTGATTTGATCAGCAATCTGCTTTTGTTTCTTTTTAGGTAAATTGGAAACTTTTTCTAAAACAGATGCATCAGACATAATATCATTGATCGCATTTTCACCAAGCGTGTTCACTATATTTTGAGCAGTCTTTTTTCCTATACCTTTAAACAAATCACTCGATAGATATGTAATGATTGCATCTTTAGTTTGTGGTACTTCTTTCTCAAACGTATCAGCCTTCAGTTGCTTACCGTAACGTGGATGCTCTACAACTTGACCTTTAAAAGTGTATACGTCTCCTTCAACAATATTTGGAAAGAACCCTACAACTGTTGGTAAATTACCAAATGATTCATTTGTTTCAATTGTATCCACTTTAATCACTGTATAAAAATTATCATTATTCTGAAATAAAATAGCATCTACAGTACCTTTAATCATTGAATAATCAAATAGTGTAGGGTCTGACATATTACTCCTCCTCGTTCTTTATTGCTTCAAAGGTCTTCTTAGCATGTTGGCTTAATAGGTGTTCTGGATCAATAGATATAGCCTTATCAAAATATGATATGGCTAATTCAACATCTTCTGTATGCATATATATAGCTAAACCAAGATTATATAGTGCATCTACATGTTGTGAGTCTATTGATAGCACTAACTTTAATTGTTGAATAGCTTGTTCAAACATTTCTAAATGACATAATGCTAACCCATATTGAAATTGAACTTCAGCATCACGATTAGGTTCTAATTCTGCTGCAGTCATAAAGAAAGGTAACGATTCTTTTGGTGCATCTAATTGATTAAATGACATCCCAATCATGTAATTCGTATCTATTTTATCCATATCGTATTTAGATGCCAATTGATATAGCTTAATGGCATCGCGGTATTTACCTTGATCATAGTATAGATTAGCTAAATTATAATATACAGGTCCATTTTTATCATCAATTGTAAGCGCTCTTTGGAAAAATCTTTCAGCCTTTTCCACTTCATTAACGTCAGCGAGTACGATTCCTGCATTTATATAATTTTCAATTGTATTCGGTTCTTCTTCTATGTTTTCGAATAATGCTTTTAATGCATCTTCAAGTTGACCGTCCTGAATCCATTTATAAATTGCCTCTTGTTTTGTTATCATATTTTCACCCAATTCTTTAGTCATCGTTTGTATTGATTTAAACGTAAAAATAAAGATGGAGTAGTATGTGAAATCTTAGACGATTTCATTACACTCCACCCTCTGTTTTTTTAATTAAACAACATAACTCAATTGACCTGTTGTTTTAAATACATCATCGATTGTTGCGCCACCTAAACAAACTTCCTCATCGTAAAATACAACCGCTTGTCCTGGCGTTATCGCACGTACTGGTTCATCAAATGTTACACGTAAGGCATCCTGACTTTCACGTTTAACAAACACTTTGGTATCTTTTTGGCGATATCTAAATTTAGCAGTACATTCAAATCCATTTTCTAAATCAACTGGATTAACGAATGAGAAATCAGATGCAATAAGATAATCACTATAGAGTGCATCATGATGGAAACCTTGTTCAACATATAAAATATTATCTTTTAAATTCTTGCCAACTACAAACCATGGATCACCGTCTCCGCCAATTCCAAGACCATGTCTTTGTCCAATAGTGTAATACATTAATCCACTATGCATACCTTTCTTTTCTCCGTCCAATGTACGCATTTCTCCAGATTGAGCCGGTAAATATTGTGATAGGAATGTTTTAAAATTACGCTCTCCAATAAAACATATGCCTGTTGAGTCTTTCTTCTTAGCGGTTGCTAAATCTTGTTCTTCAGCAATTTTTCGAACTTCTTTTTTCTCAATATCACCAATTGGGAACATCACTTTTGATAATTGTTGTTGTGACAATTGATTTAAGAAATAGGTTTGATCTTTATTATTATCAATACCTCTTAACATTTCCACATGACCATCGTCATGACGACGTATTCTTGCATAATGTCCAGTTGCGACATAATCAGCGCCTAATTTAAGTGCATGCTCTAAAAATGCTTTAAATTTAATTTCTTTATTACACATAACATCAGGATTAGGTGTGCGTCCTTTTTTATATTCATCTAGGAAATAAGTGAAGACTTTATCCCAATATTCCTGTTCAAAATTAACCGCATAATATGGGATGCCAATTTGATTACATACTGCGATGACATCATTATAATCTTCAGTTGCTGTACAAACACCATTCTCATCAGTGTCGTCCCAGTTTTTCATAAATATTCCAATAACATCATACCCTTGTTCTTTTAAAACATGGGCAGTGACTGAACTATCAACTCCACCAGACATACCAACAACTACACGTATATCTTTGTTTGACACATTTATTCCTCCTTAAATTTATGATATATTTTATGAATTTCAGCAACGATATATTTAATTTCTTGCTCCGTTGTTAATTCGTTAAAACTAAATCTTACAGAGTGTTTCGCACGCTCTTCATCTTCATACATTGCTGCTAGAACATGTGAAGGTGTAGTTGAGCCAGCTGTACAAGCTGAACCCGACGATACATAAATATTTGCTAAATCCAGAAGTGTTAACATCGTTTCCACATCTATAAATGGGAAATACAAATTGAGTATATGACCAGTTGTGTCTACCATTGAACCATTGACCTCAAACGGTATTGCTCGTTCTTGCAAACTAACTAGAAATAATTCCTTTAACTGCATTAAATGTAAATTATTTTGATCTCTATTATCATTTGCTAGTGCTAACGCTTTAGTTAAGCCTACAATTTGTGCCACATTTTCTGTACCGGCACGTCTTTTAGTTTCTTGTTCCCCACCTAACTGTGAATACACAATTGGTGTTTGGTCTCTAACTAATAGTACACCCACGCCTTTTGGACCACCAAATTTATGCGCCGTTAAACTCAAAGTATCCATTTTAAAATCTTCAAAGCTGACATCTAAATGTCCAATTGCTTGAACAGCGTCAACATGCAACAAAGCATTCGATTCGCTAACGATATCTTCAATATCATACATTGGTTCTACAGTTCCAACTTCATTATTAACAAACATTATCGAAACTAAGATTGTATCACTCGTTAAAGCTTCTTTAAGTTGATCTAAATCCACTGTACCTGTATCATCGACATCTAGATAAGTCACATCAAAGCCTTCTTTTTCTAATTGTTCAAAGACGTGTAGAACTGAATGATGCTCGATTTTAGTAGTGATAATGTGATTTCCAAGATGCTGATTGGCATAGACTAACCCTTTGATAGCGGTATTATTTGATTCAGTAGCGCCACTTGTAAATATAACTTCACTTGGCTTTGCATTTAGTAAGTTAGCAACTGTTCTTCTTGATTCATCTAAATAACGACGTGCGTCTCTTCCAATTGAATGAATAGATGATGGATTTCCGAAATGTGACTTGTAAATTGCCATCATTTCTTCTACAACCTCTGGTTTGACCGGTGTAGTTGCAGCATAATCTGCATATACTTCCATTATTAAGTACACTCCTCACAATATTATCAATGTTCCTATAATAGCACCTGTAAACAATTTTTTCTATATAGTTGTTTATAAACATATAACGTTCTATTAATTTTCATTTTAACATTCAATTAGAAACAAATTTAACCCATTCAATAATAAATTTGTAAAAATGGAATTAATAATACGAATAGACGCAACATTTTTATCTATTCACGTTATAAATATATAAAGTAAGATGGGAGTGGGACAGAATTCTTTTAAATTCGTCGTAACCCCAACTTGCTTAGCTTGTAGAATTTCTTAGTGAAATTCTCTTTGTTGGGGCCCCGACTCCCAGCTTGCTTTGCTTGTAGAATTTCTTAGTGAAATTCTCTTTGCTGGGGCCCCGACTCCCAGCTTGCTTTGCTTGTAGAATTTCTTAGTGAAATTCTCTTTGTTGGGGCCCCGCTCGCAAGGATGACTAGAACCGAGAAAAGTTTGATTAAAGCGCCTTCTCAGTTCAGTCAGCTACTGCGAATTTGCAAAATAGCTTCTTTATATTATTTTTGTCCCAGCCTCTGTATTGTGATTAACGAAAGTTAACTTAATTTTACAATTTTTTGCAACTTTGAGCATTTCAATATCACTCTATCATTGCTCTTGTTAAACTTAAGCATACTAAATATATTTGAGGAGATGAAATTTGTGGGTAATATTAAGGTATCTGCATTAAATTTAGTTCCAATTAGAGAAGGTCAAAGTGATAAAGAGGCCATTGAGGACATGGTTAGTTTAGCTCAAGAACTAGATTCACTTAATTATGAACGTTATTGGATTGCAGAACATCATAATGCACCTAATTTAGTAAGTTCTGCTACTTCTCTATTAATTCAACATGCACTTGAACACACACACCGTATCAAAGTTGGATCTGGAGGTATCATGTTGCCAAACCATGCGCCATTGATTGTTGCTGAACAATTTGGAACAATGGAGACACTCTTTCCAAATAGAGTTGATCTAGGTTTAGGAAGAGCACCAGGTACAGATATGATGACTGCAAGTGCGTTACGACGTGATCAACATAATGGTGTTTACGAATTCCCTGAAGAAGTTGAACAATTACAAACTTATTTCGGACCTGGTAACAAACAAGCTTATGTAAGAGCGTATCCGGCAGTAGGTAAAAATGTACCATTATATATTTTGGGTTCTTCTACAGATTCAGCGCATTTAGCTGCACGTAAAGGATTACCTTATGTTTTTGCAGGTCATTTTGCACCTCAACAAATGAAAGAAGCTATGCAAATTTACAAAGAGTTGTTCGAACCTTCAGATGTGTTAGATCAACCATATATGATTGTATGTTTAAATGCGATTGTAGCCGAAACCGATGAAGAAGCCGAATACTTAGCAAGTACTTTAGCACAAGTATTTATTGGCATAGCGCGTGGTAGAATGCAGCCAGTACAACCACCGACAAATGATTTACAAGCGCTTTTAACACCTAGAGAATATGAAATGGCTCAACAAAGATTCAACGATTCGTTAATAGGTTCTGAAGAAACCGTAAAAGAAAAATTAGAATCATTTATTGAGGAATATGGAGATATTGATGAATTAATGGGCATTAGTTATATTTATGATCAAGATAAACAATTTGGATCGTTTAAACGTTTACACAATGTAATCGAAAAATTAAACCAATAGTTGGTATATAAAGTAACGTAAGGTGATTTAAATCATTATGAGCATATAGAATGTAATTTGAGAGTGGGACAATAATCAATTTGGATTCATTGCCCCTCTTTATATGTTTTTAGGTATCCCCTAATAATTGATTAAAGCGTGGTATTGAAAAATAATTAAAACACATCGTTATGTAAATCCTTATCAAAAAGTATGCAAAAAATGTAATAGCATATATAAATAAGCCAGTAAAAGCACATCACAATGTCGCTTTTACTGGCTATATTTTTAGGAATGTTATCCTATACTTGCAAAATTTAATTATTTATCTTCTTTTTTATCATCGTTGCCTTTTTCAGTATATTCATTGATTTTATCTTTGGCTTTATTAACTTGTTCGTTATCGCTATTTTTAAATTTTTCTGCTGCATCTTTCGCTTTATCCATGAATCCCATAATGAAATTCTCCTTTCAAATTTAAGAATAATTATCGATCAAGTATTGCGTGCATTCTGAGATACAAAAAATCAATGTATCTATACTGTTGTATTATCTGTTTACCACTTACAACTTATTATAAACATTTATTTAAAATTAAATATAAAACATGTAACCATCAAGTTTATCATCAGTTTCAACATAATCTGCTAAATATTTTAAAGTGGTATTATCTAATACTTCTCTAACTGCATCTCTCATACGTAACCATAACTGTTTTTGTGCAGGTGGTTCTGATTCAATACTTTCTACTATTGTAATAGGGCCTTCTAATAAGCGAATAATATCGCCTGCTTTAATTTCGTCAGCTGGCACTCTTAGTTGATAACCACCTTTAGCACCACGAACACTTCGAATTAAACCAGCATTTCTTAAAGGGCCAACTAATTGTTCGAGATATAAATCACTCAAACTATTCTCTTCAGCAATTGACTTTAAAGATACGCATCCTTGCCCTTCTCTTTTAGCAAGGGAAATCATTAAAGTTAAGCCATATCTCCCTTTCGTTGATATCTTCATAACATAACCTCACTTAATTCGAATAATATATAATACCATTCTAGCATTTTTTCAGTTAAGATAGTAATAGAAAGGTGTGAAAATCGTGACTACTGAACCTTTAGCCTCAAGAATGAGACCTACTAATATCGATGAGATAATCTCTCAACAACATCTAGTGGGACCTAGAGGCATCATTAGACGTATGGTTGAAACTAAGAGATTATCTTCAATGATATTTTACGGACCACCAGGAATTGGTAAAACAAGTATCGCGAAAGCAATTTCTGGTAGTACTGAATATAAATTTAGACAATTAAATGCGGTTACTAATTCAAAAAAAGATATGCAAATGGTTGTAGAAGAAGCTAAGATGTCTGGACAAGTCATTCTTTTATTAGATGAAATTCACCGATTAGATAAAGCTAAGCAAGATTTTTTATTACCTCATTTAGAGAATGGCAAAATCGTTTTAATTGGAGCGACAACCTCTAACCCTTACCATGCTATTAATCCCGCTATTCGTTCTAGAGCTCAAATATTTGAGTTATACGCTTTAGATCACAATGATGTGCGACTTGCTATTGAGAGAGCACTTAGTGATTCAGAACGTGGATTAGCTGACTATAAACCTGTAGTTGATGAAGATGCATTAGACTATTTTGCTACTCAAAGCCAAGGTGATGTTAGAAGTGCATTGAATGCGCTCGAGCTAGCTGTCTTAAGTTCACCAATAGTTGATGAAAATAGACATATCACACTTGAGGATGCTAAAGATTGTCTTCAAAAAGGTGCTTTTGTTAGTGATAAAGATGGAGATATGCATTATGATGTTATGAGTGCGTTTCAAAAATCGATTAGAGGTAGTGATGTTAATGCCGCGCTTCATTATTTGGCAAGATTAATTGAAGCTGGCGATTTACCAACAATTGTTAGACGCTTATTAGTCATTAGTTACGAAGATGTAGGCTTAGCTTCCCCTAATGCAGGACAACGAACCCTTGCAGCTATTCAATCAGCAGAGCGATTAGGATTTCCAGAAGCGAGAATTCCGCTTAGTCAAGCAGTTATTGAGCTATCGTTATCGCCTAAATCAAATTCAGCTATTACATCAATTGATAATGCACTAAGCGACATCCGCCAAGGAAATATAGGTCAAATACCGAATCATTTACGAGATGGCCATTATACTGGTGCTAAAGCGTTAGGTCGCGCCACTGGTTATAAGTATCCTCACAACTATGAGAATGGTCATGTCGTACAACAGTATTTACCTGATAAACTAAAAGATAAAGTCTATTATCAACCTAAAACAACCTCAAAAAGTGAACAACAATTTAAAACTATATATGATAATTTAAGAAATCAAAAATAACAAAAGACTATGAATTACACGAAGCCAATGCAATGTATTATTGGCATTTCGTTTGATTCATAGTCTTTATATTTATAAGTTACCTTTATCCTTAATACGTCGAACAGGAATGTTTTTTAAAATATCATTTACAACATAACTAGCACAAATTAATCCAACCGTGCTAGGTACAAATGCGTTAGATGACGGTGGCATTTGTCCTTTTCGATTAATAGCGTTAGCATCTCCAACTGTGGCCTTAACATCTTCACGAATTACAATTGGACTTTCATCAGAAAATACAACCGGCACGCCTTTTTTTATCCCTTGACGTTTTAATTTATTTCGAATAATTTTAGCCATAGGATCCATAAATGTTTTCGAAATATCAGCAATTCGGAAACGTGTAGGATCCGTTTTATTAGCTGCACCCATACTTGAAATCACTTTAATATTTCTCTCTAAGCATTCTTTCATTAAATGCACTTTATAAATAATTGTATCACTCGCATCGATAAAGTAATCAATATCATAGTTATTGAACAGTTCTTCATATGTCTCTTCAGTATAAAACATATGTAGTGGTGTCACTTTACAATCAGGATTAATTAATTTAATTCGTTCTTCCATCAATGTGACTTTACTTTGTCCAATGGTTGTTGTAAGTGCATGTATTTGACGATTGACATTAGTAATATCTACATCATCTTTGTCGATTAAAATGATATGACCAATATTAGTTCGTGCTAATGCTTCTGCAGCAAATGAGCCTACACCACCTACACCAAGGACAACTACTGTTTTCTCTTTTAATAAATCTAAACCTTCTTGTCCATATGCTAATTCATTTCTTGAAAATTGATGTTTCATTTTAAACTCCTTTATAAAAACAATACGATAATTTAATATTAACAGAAAAAGACAAATAAAAATACGCAAGACTTAAAAAGCCTTGCGTACCGGTAGAGTCCGTAATTGCCGTAGTTATAAAAAGCTTGATCATTCGGCCTGCTATATACAGGTGGGTGCCCTGTTTCTTGTTTTGCAAGTCCTCCAATTGAGGCGTGTGCGCTGCAAGAAAACCTATTGGGCTCCCTGATCAAAAAGTGTTAGGCCCAAATAAAAAGCAAACATACGAACAATACAGATGACTACCTTATATGAATATATTACCACAGAGACCAAGATAAGGAAATCCTTATTACTTGTGTAGAAATGTATTTTTTGTGAACCTAAAAATTTAAACATTATAAGTTTACATAATATAATTATAGTTGTTATAAATCAATAAACGTATATCTAAAATAATTTAAAATTTAAAAAAGCCACCAAAATCGGTAACGATTTTGATGACTATAATAAACACTATTAAATTTAATGACGAATACGTAATGATAATTCTTCTAATTGCTTGTCAGAAACTTCACCTGGTGCGTCTGTTAGTAAGCATGTTGCAGACGCAGTTTTAGGGAATGCAATTGTGTCACGTAAGTTTGTACGATTCGTTAATAACATAACTAAGCGGTCTAAACCTAAAGCAATACCACCATGTGGCGGTGCACCATATTTAAATGCATCTAATAGGAAACCAAATTGTTCTCTTGCTTGTTCTTTAGTAAATCCTAGTACTTCGAACATTTTTTCTTGTAATTCACCATCAGCAATTCTGATTGAACCGCCACCTAATTCATAACCATTTAAGACAATATCATATGCATTCGCTTGTGCATTTTCAGGCTCTGAATCCAATTTGCTAATATCCTCTTGTTTAGGAGATGTAAATGGATGATGCGCTGCAACATAACGTTTAGCATCTTCATCGTATTCTAGTAATGGCCAATCTGTTACCCATAGGAAATTAAGTTTTGTTTCATCAATTAGATTTAGCTCTTTAGCAATTTTAATACGTAAAGCGCCTAAACTTTGAGCTACTACATTAGGCTTATCAGCAACAAACATTACTAAGTCTCCTGGTTCAGCTTGTGTAAGTTCTTTTAATGTTGATACATTCGCATCTTCAAAGAAACGTGCAATAGGACCACTTAATCCTTCCTCAACAACTTTCACCCATGCAAGCCCTTTTGCACCATAAATATTAACAAATTCTGTTAATGCATCCATATCTTTACGAGTATAGTTATCAGCAGCACCTTTTGCTACTATTGCTTTTACTTCTCCATTATTTTCAACAGTATCTTTAAATACTTTAAAGTCCATTTCTCGACCTAATTGTGATACATCTTTAAGTTCCATGTCAAAACGTGTATCTGGCTTATCTGAGCCATAACGTCTCATTGCTTCTTCGTAAGTCATTCTAGGGAAAGGACCTTGAACATCAATACCTTTAACATCTTTTACAACTTTACGTAACATTTCTTCACCCATCTCGATGATGTCTTCTTGATCAACGAAACTCATTTCAATATCGACTTGAGTGAATTCTGGCTGACGATCAGCACGTAAATCTTCATCTCGGAAACATTTAACTATTTGATAGTATTTATCAAAGCCACTAATCATTAATAATTGTTTAAACAATTGCGGTGATTGTGGTAAAGCATAAAATTCACCTTCATGTACACGAGAAGGTACTAAATAATCTCTCGCACCTTCTGGCGTAGATTTCGTTAAAACAGGCGTTTCGATATCGAAAAAGCCATTATTATCTAAATATTCGCGAATAGAACGTGTTGTTTGATGTCTCATTTTAAATGTTTGTGCTAACTCTGGACGTCTAAGATCTAAATAACGATATTTTAAACGAATATTTTCATCGACATTTTGATTTTCTTCATTGATTGAAAATGGTGGTGTGTCTGATTTATTAATAATTGTAATTTTTGAAACTTGAACTTCTACCTGTCCCGTTTTAATTTTAGGATTTACAGTATCTTCATCTCTTTTAGTTACTGTACCTTCAACTTCAACGACATATTCAGATCTAACTGTCTCAGCAATACTCAATGCTTCCTCAGAGAAATCAGGATTAAATACAATTTGCACAATACCTTCACGGTCACGTAAGTCTACAAAGATTAAACCGCCTAAATCACGACGATTATGAACCCAACCTTTTAAAGTAACTTTTTGATCTAAAAGTTCTTCTGTAACCAAACCACAATATGTTGTTCTTTTACTCATTTATATTCTCCTTTTATAATCATTTATTTTTTGTTTTGAAAATAATTCACTAAATTTGTTAACTTAATTGTTTCAGTTTCACCAGTAGTCATGTCTTTAACATCAATCGTTTCATTCTCGAGTTCTTGATCACCAATGACAACTGTATATTTAGCATTTAAACGATCGGCTTGTTTCATTTGGCCTTTTATTTTACGTTGCAAATAGTCTTTATCGGCTCTTACACCTGCTTTTCTCAATTGATTTAAAAGCTTAACACTATATCTTTCAGCTTCTTCACCCATTGTAACAATAAATAAATCAAACTCATCCTCAACGTTAAGTTCAATGCCTTCTTCTTCAAGTGCTAACAACAATCTTTCGATACTTAATGCGAAACCAATACCTGTTTGACTTGGTCCATCTAATAGTTCAAGTAATCCATTATAACGACCACCGCCACATAAAGTAGTTATAGCACCGTCATAATTAGGATTGTCCATCATTAATTCAAAAGCAGTGTGTGTATAATAATCAAGTCCACGTACAAGATTTGGATCTTCTACATATGAAATACCTAAACGATCCAAATGACTTTTGACCTCATCATAATAAGCTTTTGACTCTTCGTTTAAATAGTCAGTAATTCTCGGCGCATTTTTAACCGCTTCTTTATCTCTATCTATTTTACAATCCAATATTCTCATCGGATTAGTATGCAGTCTTGATTTACAATCATCACAAAACGTATCAATAACTGGTTCGAAATGACGAATAAGTGCTTCATTATATTCTTTACGTGAATCAGCGTCACCAATACTATTGATAACTAATTTTAGATGTTTTAAGCCAAATGATTCATATATATGCATCACCATTGCTAAAACTTCGGCATCCATACTTGGATTTTCAGCACCAATTGCTTCAACACCAAATTGATTAAATTGACGATAACGCCCTTTTTGCTTACGTTCGTATCTAAACATTGGGCCATTATAGTATAATTTGACAGGTTGATTTGGTAACCCTTGCATTTTATTTTCAATATAAGAACGCACAACTGCTGCTGTTCCTTCTGGTCTTAATGTTATACTTCTATCACCTTTATCTTTGAACGTGTACATTTCTTTTTGTACGACATCAGTAGAATCGCCGACGCCACGAGCGAATAAATCTGTACTTTCAAAAATAGGTGTGCGTATTTCTTTATAATTGTATAATTTCATTAATTCGTCTAATTGGTTTTCTATATAGCGCCACTTACTAGACTCTTCAGGTAAGATGTCTTGTGTACCTCTAGGAATTCTAATCACACAATCACTCCTTCATTTTCTTTTTTAAACTCTCTTTAATAAAAAAAGCCCCTTATATAGTATAACTACTATACAAGGGACGAATCGCCGTGTTGCCACCCTAATTGTAACGAAGTCTATTTCTTAAACTAAGTTACCACTCAAAACGCGTAACGTACGTCAATCGGCTTAATCTATTAAAGCACCTGTTCTTGTGTTCAAAGTTATAAATTACTCAGTATAATCTTCCAGCCAAGGATTATATCTCTACACAATTATATGAATTGTTGTCTCTTTCATTTATACTTTCAAGAATCATATCGGTATTAATTATAAAGTTCAATAACTATGATAACGAGTTTATGTATAGTTTGCAAGCTTTAAGATGCAAAATATTGTTTTAATCCATCAACAACAGCTTCTTCAACAACTTGTCTATGAATTTGATCTCTGATCATTACTTCATCAGTTGGATTACTAATATAACCAAGCTCTAATAATACAGCTGGCTTATTCGTTTGTCTAAGTACTTGGAAGTTCTCTTGTCGTGTGCCCCTATTAGACAATAATGCTTTCTTTTGAATATTAGCATTCAACGTCTCTGCTAATGTTTCCTGATTATCTTTATACCAATAAACCGTTGCACCATTTGCATTAGGACTATCAAGAGAATCATTATGTATACTGATAAAAGCATCACCATTCATTTTTCTATCATCTAGACTAACATAAGTATCATCTGATCTCGTTAACTTTACTGTTGCACCTGCTTTTTCAAGTGCACGCTTCAATTCTTTTGCAGTTTTCAAAGTATAATTTTTCTCTAAACTCTTTTTTGTAGTATTACTGGATGCACCTTGGTCATTGCCTCCATGTCCAGGGTCTAAGACAATGACCTTATTTTTCAAAGGGTTTTCATTCTTGTTAGCATCCGCTTCAATATTTAAGCTTGTATGCCATCCAGCTATCCACCCCTTTTCAGTGCCATCTCTACTTTCAACTTCTATCCATTTACCAGATTTACCTAATCTTGTGAATGTGTCGCCTTTATCGACATGATAAATCACAGGATAGGCGGCATTTGGACCAGTACGTAATTCAGCATCTTCAGAAACTGTAATTCTATTGCTTCCTTGATCACTATGATTCATAAGCATATATAATAATATTAAAAATAATATAAATGCGCATACAACAACCAATGTTGTTAGATTTTTAAGATCATGTTTAGATAACCATGCATCTATTTTATTCATATTATTTTGCCATCCTGACTTTCATAAATAATCGTAACTGGACCATCATTTATAATTTCAACTTCCATGTCCGTGCCAAATTCACCAGTTTGCACTTCAACATCGTACGATCTTAAGGCAGTGTTAAATTTTTCATATAACGCATTGGCTTCTTCAGGGTTCTTTGAATTTGAAAATCCAGGTCGATTACCCTTGCGGACGTCAGCATATAACGTAAATTGTGAAATAGATAAAATTTGACCATCCACCTGTTGAATATTTAAATTAAGTTTGCCATTATCATCTTCAAACAAACGTGCATTTATGATTTTTTTAGCAACTGCTTCTATGTCGGCTTCAGTTGTTTCCTTACCTATACCAACTAACAAGCAATAACCTTTGTCTATTTCATTATGAATGCTGTCATTTGTAACTGCTGCTCTTTTTACTCTTTGTACAACTACTCTCATATTAATAGCACCTCATTAATTCCATACTCTACTTACAGTGTATACATCACTTAGTTGTTTAAGTTTCTCCACAACACGGAAGACATCATTAACGTTACGTACCATAACACTAATTGTAATGATTGCATTTTTATCTGTATCAGAACGTCCATTAATTTTGATAATACTTCCAACTGTAGAATTAACAGCTTGTATTACTTCATTTAATAAACCATTACGATCATAAGCACTTACCTCTAGGTCAACTTGGTATCGTTGTGTTGAATCTTTAGATTTTACCCATTCAACTGCGATTAATCGCTCTGTTTCATTTTTAACATTTGGACAGTCCGTACGATGTACTTTAATGCCATGCCCCTTAGTGATATATCCTACAATATCATCTCCTGGGATTGGATTACAACATTTTGAGAGTTTGATTAATACGTTCTCAATACCTTCAACATAAACACCACTATCCGTAATGATATCTTCTTTTATTGGTAATGACTTAATCACTTCTTGTGCTTCGTTAAGTGCTTTTTGCTTGTCTTGTATCCGTTGTCTTTCCGTTAATTTATTCACAACTTGAAGTGCTGTTACACCACCAAAACCAACAGCAGCAAATAAATCGTCGTCATTGGCAAAATTATATTTTTCATTGACGACTTCAATATTTTTATCCGTTAAAATATCATCTACTCTAAAGCCTTGTTCCTTAATTTCAGCTTCAACCATAAATTTACCTTTTTCAATGTTAGAGGAACGGTCTTGCTTTTTAAAGAATCCTTTAATTTTACTTTTAGCACTTGATGATTTAACTATTTTAAGCCAATCTCTACTTGGCCCATACGAGTGCTTGCTGGTGCGAATTTCAATAATATCTCCAGTTTGTAGGACATAATCAATTGGGACAATTTTACCGTTTACTTTAGCACCGATCATTTTATTACCGACTTCACTATGAATGGCATAGGCGAAATCAATTGGAACAGCACCATAAGGTAATTCGATGACATCACTTGCAGGTGTAAACGCATATACTTTATCGCTTTGCAAATCATACTTCAATGATTCCATAAATTCTTGTGCATCCGATGAAGTATGGTCGGCTTCAGCTAATTCTTTTAACCAATTCAATTTGTTTTGGAAATCTTGGTTCTTTTCATTGACGGTTTTACCCTCTTTATATGCCCAATGCGCAGCAACACCATGTTCTGCAATTTCATGCATTTCATACGTTCTAATTTGAATTTCCAATGGGTCTCCATTTGGTCCAACTACTGTTGTATGAAGCGATTGATACATATTTTGTTTAGGCATTGCAATATAATCTTTAAATCGTCCAGGCATTGGTTTCCATAACGTATGAACTAATCCTAATATTGCATAACAATCATTAATAGAATTAACTATTACACGAATAGCTAATAAATCGAATATTTGATCAAACTGCTTTTTCTGTTTCATCATTTTACGATAAATACTATAAATATGTTTCGGTCTACCACTAATGTCACCAGTGATATCCATTTTCACCATTTCTGTTTGAATTTTATCTATAGCGTTTGCGATATATGCTTCTCTTTCGCTACGTTTCTTTTTCATTAAATTAACAATACGGAAATACTGAACACTATCTATGTATCGTAACGCAGTATCTTCTAATTCCCATTTAATTGTGTTAATACCTAAACGATGTGCTAATGGTGCATAGATTTCTAATGTTTCTTTAGAAATACGCACTTGTTTTTCTCGAGCCATCGCTTTTAATGTTCTCATATTATGTAATCTATCTGCTAATTTAACAAGTATGACTCGAACATCTTTTGCGATTGCAATAAATAATTTACGATGATTTTCTGCTTGTTGTTCTTCTTTAGAACGATATTTTACTTTTTTTAGTTTAGTTACGCCATCCACAATTCGTGCGATTTCCTCATTAAACATATCCTTCACATCATCAAATGTATATGGTGTATCCTCTATAACATCATGAAGAAATCCTGCAACAATCGTTGGACCATCTAAACGCATTTCTGTAAGTATGCCCGCTACTTGAATAGGATGCATGATATACGGAAGACCATTTTTACGAAACTGGCCTTGATGAGCTTCATAAGCGATATGGTAACTTTTTAAGACGTATTGATAATCATCAGTTGATAAATATGATTTAGCTTTATTTAGCACCTCGTCAGCGCTATATGGATACTCGTTATTCAATATATGACACCCCAACTCATTTGTATTTCAAATACTCAACCAATATTCGAATTTTTGAAAATTAAGAAAACATACATTGTCCTTCTTTAATCCGAGTATATCATCTATTTCGATATAGAAATGCGAGTATTACTTTAATTTTATCAAATGTTAAAAGAACTATAAAAGCTTTAACAATTATATAAATAATAGTTCTATGATACTACAAGTTTTTAAATAAATAAATGGTGTTACACTAAAACAAAAACAAGTCGTTTATTTTAATAACAAAAAGTGGGAATAAGATAGAATTCCTTTCGAATCCATTATCTCATTCCCACTTATCACGCAAGTATTAATCAACGTGCGCAACGCTTATGTCGTACGCTAGTCAATTATTCATCGTATGAAATTAAGCTCATAACGTCGTAATCTTTAATTTTTTCAATACCATTTAAATATTTAAGTTCAATAATAAATGCAATTCCAACAACGATACCGCCAAGCTTTTCAACTAATTTAATTGCAGCTTCAATCGTACCTCCAGTTGCTAACAAATCATCTGTGATAAGCACACGTTGACCTGGTTTAATTGCATCATTATGCATCGTTAAAACATTTGTTCCGTACTCTAAGTCATATTCGTAGCGAATGACCTCACGAGGTAACTTACCTTCTTTTCTAACTGGCGCAAAACCAATACCCATTGAATACGCTACTGGACATCCAATGATAAATCCTCTAGCTTCAGGACCTACAACAACATCTACATCTCTGTCTTTAGCATATTTTACAATTTGATCGGTAGCATAACCATAAGCTTCTCCATTATCCATGATTGTAGTTATATCTTTGAAACTTACTCCCGGTTTTGGCCAATCTTGCACTTCCGAAACATATTGCTTTAAATCCATTTATCTATTTCCTCCTATAATCTAACCCTTTTGTGATTTAATCCAAGTTTTTAGTTGCGTAAAATCATCATAAAGAAGAAGTTTCTCAACTTCCATTCTTGATTGTCTTAGTTGATAAACACGACTTGTTTCAATATTTTGTTTATTAGGATTATCTTTAATTTTAATTATACCATTTTCCTCTGTTACAAAACCTAACTCAAAAAATACTTTTAGCATAAATTTTAAAATGTTAGGCTTTACATCTAGAAACTGACATAATAACATGCCTTCTTGTTCTAAATTTGTTTCTTTTTTAGTTATTAGTGCTTTATAACAGTTTTTGAATTGCGTCGTCGTCGGCATACCATCAAAATAGATTGATTGTTGATGTTGTAACACTAAATAAAGTTGAGAATAATTTAATTCTTCGAGACTCATTTTTAAACTCTCTAAATCAAGTGGTAAATCTCTTAAGACAACGACTTCATGGTCCCCATCTATTTTATCACCATAATAATAGTAATTATCATGTAATTTTTCTTTTTTAGGATGAATCAAGAATGCAATATTAGTATCATTAGGGTCCAAATTCAATTGTTTACGTTTGCTTCGATAGTCTAATATTTGTTCATTATTTGTTGCAATATCTTGAATAATAAATTGTGGTGATTGGTTACCGTTCCATTCGTTGATTTGCAAATTACCCAGAAGATTAATTGGTTGACCAAGTTCTATTTGCGTAGCTAAATCACCATTTTGCCAAAATAAACTTTGCAGTTTCAATTGCCCAGTTATTAATTTTAAGTGGTTTTTATCTTTGCCAATGGCTTTAACATCTACAACTTCATTGTCATCTAATTCTAATAACGGTTTCTCAAAGTCTGTACCAAATGGACTGAGTCTTTGAATATCACGAATATTGTTAATCGTAATATCACTCTCTTCTAATTTAACTGCGACACGTTTATTTGGCTCTAATGACGTATGTTCTGATAATTGGTGCATCCATTCATTTAATCCTTGCTCTAACGACTCAATATAATCAATTTCCATAGTCATTCCAGCCGCCATATGGTGACCACCGAATTTAGAAATTAAATCTTGATGTGCACTTAAAATTTCAAACATAGATACTTGCTCTATACTTCGTGCTGACCCTTTAGCATGGTTTTGTTCTAAATCAATATTAAGCATTAAAGTCGGTAGTCCATAGGTTTCAACTATTCTAGATGCTACGATACCAAGGACACCTTCATGCCAATCCTCCTTAGCTAATAACAAAAATTGTTTGCCCTTATTCACTTTATCCTCGGCTATAGCTAATGCTTCTTCAGTAATCTGAGCAACTATCTCTTTACGTTCAATATTAAAATGTTCAACTTGTTCCGCTAGAAATTCCGCTTCTTCTTCATCTTCTGTCATTAATAATTCTGCTGCTAATGAAGCATCTTCTAATCGGCCTACTGCATTTAGTCTGGGTCCTATAATGAAACCTATCGTTTCTTCGTTAATCGTGTCATTATAACCCGCTTGGTTAAGTAAAGCTTTAATTTGTATCGGACAACTTTCGTTTAACAAAGCTAATCCTTGTTTTACAATCGAACGATTTTCATCAGTCAATGAAACTAAATCTGCAATCGTTCCTATTGCAGCTAAGCTTATAAAATAATTAGGTGGATTATCCAATAAAACTTGAGATAATTTATACGCCACGCCAGCACCACACAAATAATGAAATGGATAATCATATTCCGGGTGCATTGGGTGCACGATTGCATATGCTGAAGGTAACGTTCGACCAATTTCATGATGGTCAGTAACAATAACATCAACGCCTAGTTCTTGTATCATTTCAATCTCTTTATGACCTTGTATACCATTATCGACAGTTATGATTAGGGATACACCTTCGTCATGTGCATTTCTAAATGCAAGTTCATTAGGTCCATAACCTTCTGTGAAGCGATTTGGAATATACCAACCTACCTCAGCACCTAATGTCTTTAACGTATTAACCAATATAGTCGTAGAAGTGACACCATCAGCATCATAATCACCATATACCAAAATGCGTTCATTTTTATCTATAGCTTTATTAATTCGATTAACCGCTTTTTCCATATCACTTAATAGCCATGGATCATGGTTGACGGCTGTTTGATTCAAAATCGCTTTAATAGACGCATCTTCAGTAATAGATTTACTTTCAAGTACTTTTTTTATAATGGGTGTTAATTGATATTTATTTGCTAATGTTTCATCTATGTATTGTGTTGGAGGTTCATATAGCCAATTATATTTTGATTTAATCATGTCATTATCCTCCCTTTTTCCAAAAGCCATTATACCGAAAATTGAGCTAAATAAAAAGTAATCAACGTTAAGTTATTAAAAGCGTTAAAAAAGAGTAGAACGGAATTCGAATTGAATTCAACATTCTACTCTTATAAACTATACTAATATTTTTTCATCATTTGATTTTTTCTCTTTGTATACCGTTAATTTACCATTATCTGATTTCTTAAGTTGTCGTTTTTTCATAATACCCCATAATGGCACAGCGATAAATACTGAAGAGAACACACCAGAAACTAATCCGATTAATAGTGCTAATGAGAAGTTAAATAAACTTGATGCACCAAAGATTAAAATCGCTACTACGACAACTATAACAGTTAATACCGTATTGATAGAACGTGTCATTGTTTGACGTATAGATCGATTGACGATTTCATCGATTTGTTCAGGTTTAGTAATAACCTTAATTTTATGAAGGTTCTCCCTTACACGGTCAAATGTAACAATCGTATCATTAATTGAATAACCTACAATGGTTAGTACAGCTGCGATAAATGTGATATCAACTTCTAATCGGAATAAACTGAATAAAGCAACAATCATAAAGACGTCATGGAGCAATGCTAAAACAGATGATAATCCCATTCTCCATTCGAATCTTAGTGATACATAGATAATAATACCTATTGCAGCGTATATAAGAGCTTTCATTGCGTTTTTAGCTAATTCTTGACCAATCATAGGTGATACCGTATTGACTGTTGGTTTATGACCATACTCGTCATTTACTTTTTTATTTAACTCTACGACTTTATTTTTAGATAAGTCTTTTTTGAATTGAACAGTCGCTTGTTTGTTGTCATTACCATTAATTTGAACTTGATCTGGTGTTAATCCTAAATCTTTCATCGTACGTTCAACTTTAGGTTGTGATAGTTTCGTATTAGAATCAATGTCTACTCTAGTACCTGCTGAAAAATCAATACCAAGGTTTAATTTAAAGATACTCAATATAACAATACCAACGATTAAGATTAAAATACTAAATCCAATTAATGGTTTTGCTAATTTCACAAAATTCCATTTTTCATATGAGGTTTTAAGATCATGAACATCTACGCCTTCATTAATATCATGTCGATCCTTCTTACTAACACCAAATAACCAGAATTTCTTCTTAAAGTAGTTAGAAGATACAAGTAATGATAATAAACCTCTTGATAAGAATACGGCGGTTACAAATATCATTAAGATACCTAAAAGTAACATTGTTGCGAAACCTTTAACTGAGCTTTCACCGAAGAAGAATAACACACCAGCTGCAATTACTGTTGTTAAGTTCGAGTCAAAGATAGTTAAGAATGAACTTTTATTTGCTTTAGAGTAAGCCTGTTTTAATGTCCTACCGATTCGCAGTTCATCTTTTATCCGCTCATACATGATAATATTCGCATCTACCGCCATACCTACACCGAGCACAAGTGCTGCTAACCCCGGTAATGTAAGCACACCAGAAATAAAGTTAAATGCTACTAAAGTAAGGTAAATATATACTGTTAATGCGATAATAGCAACGATACCTGGAAGTCTGTAGAAGCCTACCATAAATAAGTATATAATTGCTACACCAATTGCAGATGCAAATATAGTTTTATCAAGTGCGTCTTGACCAAATTGTGCACCTACTGAATTAGAGTAAATTTCTTTTAAGTCAACTGGTAAAGAACCTGCGTTAAGCAATTCTGCAATTTGTTTAGCACGTTCTACACCTTCTTGACCATGGAAACCACCTGAAATTTCAACGCTATCAGAATTAATAGGTTGATCAACAGACGCTGCTGAAACGAATTTACGTTTGTCTTCAGGTTTTTCTAATTCTTTATGGTAGCTATCTCCTTTTTTAAAATCAAGCCAAACTACCATCATGTTTTCTTGTTTTTTTGAAATTTCTTCTGTTACTTTTTTAAATTTTGCACGGTCTTTTAATTTAAACGTAACTGCTGGCTCATTTGTACCTTGCTTGAATTCTTGCTTAGCTGAGCCTTGTACAATATCTTTACCTGTTAATTTAACTTTGTCATTAGCATCACGAATCGTTAAATTAGCCTGAGAAGATAATATTTTACGTGCCTCATCAGGATCTTTTACACCTGCTAATTGAACTCTGATACGATCTGGATCCTCAACTTGAATGTGAGGTTCAGAAACACCTAGCACGTTGACACGGTTTTCCAAAGTTCTAGCAGTAGATTGCAAGGCTTTTTCATCGATTTTTTTATCCCCATCAAGTGGTTTAACTTGATAAAGCACTTCGAATCCACCTTGTAAATCTAGTCCGAGATTTACATTTTTAACTACATTCTTATAAGTCATCCCCATTCCAACAAATAGAACGGCTACGATTAGTATGAATGCAATTATCCTACTAAATTTCTTCACATGAACACCTCATTGTTTACTTATGTACTAAGAATAATCTTTTAATAAACCATGTGCAAGTTAATAAAAAATTACATAGTTATTACATGACCTATCTATATTAACATACCACATCTATTAGTGAAATTAAGATCATTGCACCTAACCCTTTAAAACTAAAAAAACTGTCAACAAAGATCAACTCTGTCGACAGTTTTAGATAATTCATTTCGTATCTCCCTTAATATTAAGAAGGGTCTACTTGTTTAATCGCTGGTTTTTCAAAAGTCATTTCAGTACCATGACCATTAACTGTAATAACAACTGTAGTTTCATCCACAGCTTTAACAGTTCCTTTTAAACCACCAATTGTAGTAATACGTTGACCTGATTCAATTCGACTAATCATTTCACGATGCTCTTTCGCACGTTTTTGTTGAGGTCGAATTAAAAAGAAATAAAATACTATAATTAAAATTATAGGTAAAATTAACGCTGAAACGTTCATTATGTTGTCTCCTTATTTAGAAATTTTTAGGGTTCTCTACATTAAGCCCATATTGTTCAAAGAATTCATCTTTAAAATCTAAAAGACGATCTTCTCGAATAGCTTGTCTAATATCTTCCATCAATTTTAGCAGAAAATGTAAATTATGAATAGTAGTAAGACGGATACCGAAAGTTTCTTCAGCTTTGATCAGATGTCTGATATAAGCACGTGAATAATTCTTACATGTGTAGCAATCACAATTTTCATCTAGTGGTTTAAAATCGTTAGCATATTTAGCATTCTTAATCACTAATCTTCCGTTCGATGTCATACATGTACCATTTCTAGCGATACGCGTTGGCAAAACACAGTCAAACATATCCATTCCACGTATACTACACTCAATTAACGCATCTGGAGACCCTACACCCATAAGATAACGTGGTTTATCATCTGGCATATATTGCACAGTATGTTCAACCATTTCGTACATTACTGGTTTAGGTTCACCTACAGATAAGCCACCGATTGCATATCCAGGGAAATCTAGTGCAACTAATTCTTTCGCACTTTGTTCTCTTAAATCTTTGTATTCTCCACCTTGGATAATACCAAAGAGCGCTTGATCATCAGGACGCTTATGCGCTTTTAAGCAACGTTCAGCCCAACGTGTCGTACGTTCAATTGAATCTTTTACATATTTATATTCTGAAGGCATAGGTGGACATTCATCGAACGCCATCATAATATCTGAACCTAAATCATTTTGAATCTCCATCGATTTCTCAGGACTTAAAAATAATTTCGATCCATTCGTATGATGTCTAAACTCAACACCTTCTTCACTGATCTTACGAAGATTACTTAAACTAAATACTTGGAAACCACCTGAGTCAGTAAGAATTGGGCCATCCCAATTCATAAACTTATGTAGACCCCCAGCTTGTTTGATAATATCATTTCCAGGTTGTAACCACAAATGATACGTATTTCCAAGTATAATTTTAGCTTCAATTTGGCGTAATTCTTCAGGACTCATTGTTTTAACGGTTGCTTTTGTACCTACTGGCATAAACATCGGCGTTTCAAAAGAACCATGTGGTGTGTGAACGATACCTAAGCGTGCACCTGATTGTTTACAAGTCTTTATATGTTCATAAGTTACTGCTGGCATATTTAATACCTCTCATTCATTAAATAATTAACATCGCATCACCGAAACTGAAGAATCTATATTCCAAGTTAACAGCTTCTTTATATGCGTTTAAAATGTTTTCTCGACTACTAAATGCGGAAACAAGCATGACAAGCGTTGATTTAGGTAAATGGAAATTAGTAATCAAACCATCTATGGCTTTGTACGTAAATCCTGGATAGATAAAAATATCAGTCCAGCCACTGACAGCTACAAATTCACTATAATCTCTACGAATCGTCTCTAAGGTTCTAGTAGATGTTGTACCTACAGAAATGATTCTGTGGCCTTCTTTTTTAGTTTGATTTAATAAGTCCGCTGTTTCTTGTGTCATTTGGTAATATTCACTGTGCATTTCATGGTCATTGATGTCTTCAACACTCACAGGTCTAAATGTACCTAATCCAACATGCAAGGTTATAAATGCAATATTTATTCCTTTAGCTCTAATATCATCTAACAATTCATCTGTAAAATGTAAGCCAGCTGTTGGCGCTGCTGCTGAGCCGCTTTCTTTGGCATATACAGTTTGATAACGATCAGGATCATCTAAACGTTCTTTAATATATGGAGGTAGTGGCATTTCACCGAGTTCATTCAATCTTTCTTCTAATATTCCTTCATAATGTAAACGCATGATACGTCCACCTTGATCTAATTCTTTGATGCATTCAGCTACAATCTTACCGTCTCCGAAAGATAATTTATTACCCACTTTAATTCGTTTTGCAGGTTTAAGTAATACTTCCCAATCGTTATCCTCAATTCGGGTAAGCATTAGCATTTCAACTTTTGCGCCAGTTTCTTCTTTCAAACCAAATAATCGTGCAGGCATAACACGCGTATCATTTAAGACAAGCGTATCACCAGCTTCTAAATAATCAATCACATCCTTGAAATGTTTATGTGTGATGTGACCATCTTTTCTACCTAACACCAATAATTTACTTTGGTCTCTATCTTTCAAAGGGGTCTGAGCAATTAATGATTCAGGCAAGTCATAATCAAATTCCTCAACATTCATTTTTATTCCCTCATTTATTAAAAATTTTTGAAATGTTCATACGCATATGCAGTGGCTTTTCTACCTCTAGGTGTACGTTCTATAAAGCCTTTTTGAATTAAAAAAGGCTCGTAGACATCTTCAATGGTTACACGTTCTTCACCTATAGATACAGCTATTGTATCCAGTCCTACAGGTCCTCCATTGTATTGATTTATAATACATCTCATCATTTTATGATCAATATAATCTAAACCTTCTGCATCTACTTGTAGTAATTGTAAAGCTTGTTTCGTTGTTTCAATATAAATTTGTTCATCTTCATTAACTTGTTGAAAGTCTCTGACACGTTTTAATAAACGATTGGCAACACGTGGTGTACCTCGCGAACGTTTCGCTAATTCAGTCGCACTTTCATCGTCAATTTTAGTATTTAAAACTTCTGCTGTACGGATAATGATTTCTTTTAAATCATTTTCGTTATAATATTCCAATCTTAGATGAACACCAAATCTATCTCTCAATGGGCCTGTTAAACTTCCAGCTCGTGTAGTTGCACCAACTAACGTAAATGGAGGTAAGTCTATTCTAATACTTCTCGCCTCATCACCTTTACCAATAATAATATCAATGAAGAAATCTTCCATTGCGGAATATAACACTTCTTCTACAGTACTACTTAAACGGTGAATTTCGTCAATAAATAATACATCGCCAGGTTGTAAGCCAGAAAGTATCGCAGCTAGGTCACCAGGTCTATCTAATGATGGTCCTGAAACAGTTCTAATATTAACATCCATTTCATTTGCAATAATATTAGATAGCGTTGTTTTACCAAGTCCTGGTGGTCCGAATAAAAGTACATGATCTAATGGTTCTTCACGAAGTTTAGCCGCTTTAATGAATACTTCGAGATTATTCTTAATTGAAGATTGTCCTATATACTGTTTTAATCTTGTTGGTCTAAGTGACAGCTCGAAAGACGTTTCTTCATTATGCAAAGATTGATCAACCATTCTGTCATCCATATTTTCTCCCCCAGTTACATTAGTTAATGTTTAGTCTCTGTTTTTAAAAAATTAAGATACCAGTGTTTTTAAGCCGAGTTTCACTGCTTCATCAACTGAATCAAATGATGATTTGTTCAATACTTTTTCAACTTTAGCTATTTCACGTTTTGAATATCCTAAAGCTTCAAGTGCAAGTAAAGCTTCTTTCACTAGTTGCTCATTATTTGAACTATTTTCATTGATACTGAGTAGTGATTCAGTTGTTTCTGTTGTAATTTGTACTTTTCCTTTTAAATCAAGCACAATTTGACGCGCAGTTTTCTTCCCTATACCTGGAAACTTCGTTAAATAAGCGTCATTTTCATTCTCAATGGCTAGTTTAACTTCATTTGGAGTACTTATCGCTAAAATTGCTAATGCAGATTTAGGGCCTATCCCTGTTACTTTAATCAAACTTAAAAACATATCTTTTTCTTCTTCATTGATGAAGCCATAAAGTAACTCTGCATCTTCTCTAACAATCAACGAAGTATATATGACTACTTCTTGCTCCAAATATTTTTGAAAACGATAAGAATTAGGTGTTTGAATTTCGTACCCTACTCCATTCGATGTTTCAACAACTACGTGAGTTGGAAATAATTGTGTTAATTTCCCTTTAATATAAGCGTACATTATTAACCTTCCTTACATACTCATACTGATTAATTCGACTTTAGAAACATGATCAATATTTCGTAAAGCTTTAATAATTTCGTCAATTGAAATCGTAGTATTTTGGGCGCTTAAAGATAGCGTTATCGTAGCTTTCTCTTCCATAGGTACACTTTGATGAATTGTAAGTACAGATAATTGTAGTTTAGAAATAGTATTCAGTACTTGTGCCAGCATTCCTACTATGTCATTTACATAAAGGATGAGTGTAAATTCACGATGGTCTAGCATTTTCTCATCTACAGGAAATATGGTTTCTCTATATTTGTAAAATGCACTCCGGGAAAGATCGAATAATTTAACTGCTTCATAAATGGACAATTCCGGATTATTTTTTAAAGCATCTTTAATTTTTAATGTCTTAACCACTGATTCAGGTAAAACATCTTCTCGTATCAAATAAAACTTTTTATAATCTTTGTTGTCCACTGTTAGCACTCCTATTCTACAAATTCAAATTCTCCACCTAAAATCCTAACGATGTCTCCATTACTACAACCACGCTCTCTCAATGCATCATCAATACCCATTGAGCGCATTTGTCGAGCAAATCTTCTAACTGCAGGATCACTATTGAAGTCCGTCATTTTGAACATTCTTTCAATAGCATTACCACTGACAACATAAGCGCCATCATCATCTCGCGTAATAGTAAATTTATCTTGTGAAGGCGTATGTTTATAAAGTACGCGGTTAACACCTACTTCTTCGTCATTATCGACGCTGAAGTCAATATCTTTAACTTCATCTAATTTATCCGCTATCGCATATAACAATTGATCAATATTATCACGTGTAATCGTTGAGACAGGAATGATTACAACATCCTTATCTACTTCTTCTTTAAATAGCGTTAGATTGTCTTCTGCGTTAGGCATATCCATTTTGTTAGCTACAACGATTTGAGGTCTATCCTCTAATCTTTGCTTATAATTAACTAATTCCTTATTAATGATTTGATAATCTTCATATGGATCTCTGCCTTCTGATCCGCTCATATCTATCATATGCACTATTACTTTTGTACGTTCAACATGTCTTAAAAATTGATGTCCTAATCCAACACCGTCGGAAGCACCTTCAATTAAACCTGGTAAATCAGCCATTACAAAACTTCTATTGTCTGGTGTTGAAACAACACCTAAATTCGGTTTAATCGTAGTGAAATGATAGGCACCAATTTTCGGTTTAGCTTTGGAAACGATTGATAACAACGTTGATTTTCCTACACTGGGGAATCCTACTAATCCAACATCAGCAAGTAATTTAAGTTCTAATGTAACATCTAATTCCTCACCAGGTTCACCATTTTCACTAAAATCAGGCGCCGGATTTCTAGGCGTTGCGAATCGAGAATTACCACGTCCACCACGTCCACCTCGAGCAACTATAGCGCGTTGGCCATCTTCAACTAAGTCTGCTAAAACTTCATCCGTTTCAACACTTTTTATTATCGTGCCAGGTGGTACTTTTAACACTAAATCTTCGGCACCTCTACCATGCATGTTACTACTTTGTCCATTTTCACCTTTTTTTGCTTTAAAGTGACGTTGATATCTAAAATCTAATAATGTTCTTAAACCTTCATCTACTTCAAAAACTACTGATGCGCCTTTACCACCGTCACCACCAGCAGGTCCACCAAATGGGACATATTTCTCTCTTCGATAAGCTGTGATACCATTACCACCATCACCGGCTTTAAGAGATATTGTAACTTGATCGACAAACATATATCTCACCTCTTTTACTATTTGTTCTTCAATGACAATATTATATCATTATCCATTAAAGTATAAAAAACTAACACAATAAAGTTAGTTAAATTGTATAAAAACAAAATAAAAACGGGGGTGGGACAGAATTCTTTTAAATTCGTCGTCCCACCCCCGCAAGGATGACTAGAACTGAGAAAAGCTTGATTTAAGCACTTTCTCAATTCAGTCAGCTACTGCGAATTTGCGAAGTAGCATTATCTTATTATTCTGTCCCAGCCTCGTTAACTAGACAAAATTATTCAGCTACTGCATAAACAGAAACTTGTTTTTTGTCACGACCTTTACGTTCGAAACGAACAACGCCGTCGATTTTAGCGAATAATGTATCATCGCCACCACGACCTACATTTTCACCAGGATAAATTTTAGTACCACGTTGACGGTATAAAATTGAACCGCCTGTAACGTATTGACCGTCAGCACGTTTAGCACCTAAACGTTTAGATTCAGAGTCACGACCGTTTTTAGTAGAACTTACCCCTTTTTTAGATGCGAAGAACTGTAAGTTTAATTTTAACATCGGGATACACCTCACTTGTAATTTAATCTGATATTTTCATTATATTCATCTTCAATCGTTTGTAAAGAAACTAACATCGCTTGAAGAATTAGTTGCGCTTGTTCATTGTTTGTATTTACACTTCTGATATGAAAATGACCTCCGTCATCTTCATAATCAATGTCTGGCTTCTCAGTCGTTAAACCTAGAATCGCATTAACACTTCCAAATATAACCGCTGATGCACCTGCACAAACAATATCATGACCATATTCACCATGATCAGCATGACCATCCATGATAACGTCAGTTACTTTTCCACTATCATTAATAGTAATATCAACAGTAATCATAGATTAAGCGTTGATTTTATCAATAGTTAATTTAGTGTATGGTTGACGATGGCCTTTTTTACGTTTAGAGTCTTTACGACGTTTGTACGTAAATACAGTGATTTTTTTACCGCGTCCTTGTTTATTAACTGTAGCAGTAACTGTAGCACCTTCAACAGTTGGCGCACCAACTTTAACTGAATCGCCACCTACAAATAAAACTTTATCAAATGTGAATGAGTCACCTTCATTAACATCTAATTTTTCAACGAAGATTTCTTGACCTTCTTCTACTTTAATTTGTTTACCGCCTGTTTCGATAATAGCAAACATACTTTGCACCTCCTATAATTATAAGTCACGCCATATATAGGTGACATCGAAATGTTCTTAAACCTATATTTGAGCGGTTGTATGTAGCTATAAAACTACTCAACTACTGCATCTTACCATTACTACATCTATGTGTCAATCTTGATTTTGTGTTTTTTTCATTAATTTCATAAATATAGGAAATAGAATTATTAACAATAAGATATTCATTATTATCGTTGGTATTAATCTCAATAAAATAAGATTAATGATATCAATATTTACGAACCCAATTACACCATATATCATTGCTATATAAATCTCAAACACAATGATACTTGCAATACTTAGTGCAAAAACCATAGTATAATCTCGATAAAAAACGTTAAGGAATTTATCGAAAATAACCACGAGTGCTAAGTAACCAAACATATATAAACCATATACACTACCGGTATAAACATCCGTTACAATTCCAAATAATAATGCAAAGATTAATCCTAAACCGAAGCCACGATAAATTGTTAACAACAAAATATACAATAACATTAAGTGTGGGATAAGATTAAACTCAAAATGACCAAAATGCATCGGTATCACAAGTCCAATGATGCTGTCGATGTAAAACAACACAACGCCAACAATTAAGTACCACAATACTCTCATCAATTGTCCCTGCTTTCATCCGTACCATTGTCAGGATCTTTTTTGGCAATATAAACGTGGCTAATATCTGATAAATTGGCACCCGTCTTAACGCTCACTTCTTTTGCTAATCCATACTCATCATTCTCAACTTTGGTAACTTCACCTATGTATAAATCACTTGGCAATTGATCAGCTAATCCGCTTGTAACAACTTTATCGCCTTTTGAAATCTTATCTTTATTATTAATATTTCCAATCACAAGTTCCTGATTCTTTTTATCGTAATGGTCGATTAAGCCAAACACATTTTTAGAATCATGTTGAATATTAACAGACAATTTACCTGTTCTTGTATTCGTTGATAATAAGTCTACTTGAGCTGAAAATTGGTTGACTTTCGTTACCCTTCCAACTAAACCTTCAGCGGTCATAACAGCCATATTAGATTTAACACCATCTTTTTTACCTTTATCGATAATAACTGTATTCATCCACTGATCTGCATTTCTAGCGATTACTGCACCAGAAATAGGATCATATTTAGAAATGTCAGTCATATCTAATTCTTTTTTTAAATCTTTATTTTCCGCTTCTAGCTTTTCATTTTTAGCCTCTAGCTGTTTCACTTTATTATTATCAGTTGTTTTATTTGAGCTAAAAAGATTATTAATCGCTCCAGTAACAAAATTGACAGGATAGCTCACGACTCTTTGTCCAAGAGAAACGGAATCCCCCACATATTGTTCAGGAGGTGATTGCGTCTGCGATCTTAATGACAAACCAATCAGTGCAATAAAAATAATAACCGCACAAAAAACAACAATTAATTTGTTATTTTTGAAAAACTTTTGCACTCATAACACCTCTATAAATTCTAATTTTAATCATCCTATAATATTTTATATTACTCGGAGTCTTAAATAAAGCACTAAGTTTATTCTATAGTATCATCTTAAAATAAAAAAGAGATTAGATAACTAGACTAATACGAAACGTGTTACTTAGCCTATATTATCTAATCTTACTCATCAAACTCATTTTGAAATTAATTTTACTTTTTGTCTTTATCTTTTTTATCATCATCACTATAAAGTTTTTCATCTTTTCTCCATTTCGCGAAAAGATTTTGCGCTTTAGCTTGTTCATTTGCTTGTTTTTCTTTAGATTGTTCAGACATTCATCACACCAACCTTCGAAATTTAGTTTATAACATAACCATAACGCAGAAAATAAGCGAGTTCAATTATGAAAACTTAATTAATATGCATCAAAAGGTCTTAATTCAATATATTGACCGAGCGCATTTAAATCTTGTTCCATTTCTATTTCAGTTCGATATACTTTAATATGATCACTACCAAATTTATAAATAATGAATTCATCATCGCGTTGACCTGCTAAATAATTGTCATTATATCCCATTCTACCTAGACCAGAAACCGCCATAAACTCTTTTTTATCCAAATATTTAAATACATTTCTAGTTTGACTTGCTGGTATATTTTGTAAAATATCATTATCTTGGATTTCATAATGCTTACCATTAGCCGGAATATTTTGTGGACGATTCAAATTATTTGGTGCGTTACTGACTTGCTCATTATTAATAGGATGATTAATTGGATTCCAATCTTGATCTCTTAAAAATGGTGCGTATTTTAATGCAAAATATATAATACAAATAATAGCTATGACTGCAATGATATTTTTAATAATACTAAGTAAAAATCGCATTAAATACCCTCCAATAGTATTCCATATTATTATAAATGACCGTTGTCACATCATCAGTCTTAAGCATGAAAATGGTATGCACTAAAGTATGATACCAAATTAATCAAGAATGTTTTATAATATAACTATATTATTGTTTATGGATATTCATGAGGAGTGTTGATAATGAGTATTGTGAGTATCATTTTAATTGCATTACTTGTGATATTGCTATTTAGGGTTGGTTTTGCAATTCTTAGATTTGTAATATCTGCAGCCTTAATACTATTAGGATTATATTTAGGATATCAAGGTATACTTTGGATTATGGAAAATTTCCAAGTATTATCCGCCTATATTCAATAAATTGGAAACTAGCTATGCATTATCACTTATCAAATTGATATTGCAAAGGCTAGTTTTTATTTACGAAATGTATGTCTTAGATAGTTAAATAATTTATATATGCTAGATAGTAATATCCCCCATATCGCCCCTGTAATTAACGAAGCTAAAATTAATGTAGCAATATTTATATCTTGGCCACTAATCAACACGCCTAGTACAGTAAATATCACAATGCCTATCATTGAAAGAACAACTGTGACAAGCATTTCTTTAAGTCCAATAGTGTATTCTTTAATTGTAAGTCTTAAAACATATATAACTGGTATCAAAATCCCAATGATTAAAAATAATGTCATAAAACACCTCTATAAAATTTTTCAAACACAATTATACAAGATGATTAATCATTAAAACAAATCATTCTTTAAACTAACTTATTCAAAATAACCTTCTTCCACTAAACTTGCATATTTCTGATCTCCAATAATAATATGATCCAGGACTTGAATCCCTAATAATTCACCGCAATCTTTTAATCTTATAGTAGTTGCTATGTCTTCTTTAGAAGGTGTAACTTGATATCAAGAGTAATCCATAAAAAAGCCGATTGTAATAACCTTTACACTTTAAAGACATGTCCTTAAAGTGATTCAATTATCTAAATTTCTTTTCTCGTTAATTAGGTTTTGGAACTCTTTTTCTAATTCCTCCGAAGGTTCAATACTCAATCGACTGAGTATCTCAGTAATCCTTGTTTCAAGTAAAAGTTTTTTATCCTCTTTTATATCCCGTGTTTCCTCCCTAGCTTGTTTAGCTTTAAATTGGTCATATGTTCCTTCAAATATTTTAATTTCTTTATTATCAATCATCATGATTCGGGTAGCTATTTTTTCGATAAACCTACGATCATGGGAGACAAAAATTACGCTTCCTTCATACTCCTCTAATAAGGATTCAAACGCCTCTATAGCCTCCATATCAAGAAAGTTTGTTGGTTCATCTAATACTAACGTATTAACATCACTTAAGAACACTTTAGTTAGTGCTACCTTAACTCGCTCTCCACCACTTAAGACATTTACTGGTTTATGAACATCATCTCTGAAAAAATGCATTCTCGCTAGAATGGTTCGAATAAGAGTTTCATTTTGCCGTGAAGAAGATTGGACGTTTTCTAAAATAGTCTTGTCGAGCTCTAATATGTCTAGATTCTGGCTAAAGTAACCAATTTTAACAGATGGTGAAAATGAAATACCTGGCTTATCCTGAACAATTTTTTTAATAAAGGTGGTCTTGCCCGTACCGTTAGAGCCGATAATTGCCAGCTTATCTCCTCCTCGAACGTAAAAACTAGCTGCTTTCCACAATACTCGTTCCTCAATTACACCCGAAACATCTTCAACACGGAGTATAATCCGATTTTTAAAAGTCTCTGAATTCAATAAATCCATTTTAAGTGGGGGTAGTTCTTTTGTTTTTTCTACCTTTTCAAGCTTATCCAGTCTAGTTTCTAGAGCTTTTGCCGTTTTCCGTAACTTCTTCTGTTTATTTGCGAAGTATGGCTTCGCTCCTTTTAGCCTTGCTTCCGATGAACTTATATTTTTCGGTTTCTTAGTAGCTCGTTGAGCTTTCTCTTCTTTTAACTTTATGGCCTCTTCTAACTGTTTCTTTTCTTTTTCATATTTTTCATGTGCTAATTGCTCTTGGCGATTTTCTAATTCTTTCTGCTCAATATAGTCACTATAGTTCCCTTTGTATTCGGTTATACCCCCGTCTTTGATTTCCCATATACTCGTACAAAGAGTATCTAAGAAAGCACGATCATGTGAAACGATGATAAATGCTCCATGCCAGTCCTTTAATTTTCGCTCTAAGTTTTCTATATAATTTGTATCAAGGTTAGTTGTCGGTTCATCTGCTAGTAACAGTTCTGGGTTTTTATCAAGTGCTTGCTGAATATATTTTCGTGTTACTTCACCACCACTTTTTGTTGTTTCCATATGTTTCAATTGTGGAATGAGTTCGCACCGTGAATACTGAGTTACAGTACCTTCTTCAGGAAAAAGCTTTTCATCCAATATGTGAAGTAACGTTGTTTTTCCACTGCCATTTCCACCAACTAACCCAATTCGGTCATTCTGATAAATCTGTAATTGATCTATGTTCAACAGTAAACGATCTTGAACATAGTGTTTTATACGAAGAGCCTCTAACAATATTTTCATATTATCATCCCCTTAAAAATAATCGGAGACAATAAATGCCTCCTAATTCATTCAGAATAGGAGGCATAAATCAATATAGATGTACTCTAAAAAAGACTCTTTTAGAGCCAACTACAGAAATTTAATCCTATCCTGAAGATCACAATTGAAGGCAGCACAAATAAAACATCATTTGTAAATCAAACACCTTCGATTGTTTACTTTCAAAAATAGGATTAGTTAATCATGTAGTTGGTTCACCCTTTCCTTCGTCTAATTAAGTTTACCTTAAACAAATGACGGGGAAATGTCAAATGTTTAAGTCAGAGTATTCTTTCTAGTCTTTAAAATAAAGCTCACCATATAATTTCTGAACTTGATTTTTCAATTGACCATTTTCTTCCTCTAATTCTTTTATCCTCGCTTTTAGCGTTTTGATAAGTATTTCTTCTGATTTTTTATTTTTCTTTATAGGCGTAGAGTTCAATCTTTTTCCATTGAGTTGGCGATGTCGGATATTTTCAATTTGTTTTCTTATATCACTTTCTTTATACAACCAAGATTTCGAGACTTTTGCTTCTGCAGCTACTGTATTAAAATTTATAGTTTTGCCTTCTAATGACATTTTTGAAATTATCTTTTCTACATTTAGTCTGGTATTGTGACTTTTTTCTTTTGCCAGTTGAATAATCTTATCAGTATTCCTTGATTGTTTCCCCATTTACTCCGTCTCCTTTAAGCTGCCTATTATCTGCTCTAGTCGCTCTTGTACACGAGAATTGGTTTCAATCTGTCGTTGCCATTGTTTCTCTTTTGCGATAGCTAATAATTCCTTAGTATGAGCTAAGTGATCTTTATGTTGCGATAAGAACTTTTTGCTTGTACAGAAGTGTGTGCAGTCTAAACAAGCATTGGCGTGAGGACAAGGACCAGCGATTATCGGGAGTCGACAATAGCCATTGGGCAATACCTGAGCGTTAATGTTCTTCTTGAACCATTGAAGATCAGTTTTATTGGCTTCTTCGGATTCTTCTATGTCAATAATGCTGCCCTGATTTGTCACAAGCGTCTCTTTGAATTTAGAGAACTCTTCCTTTAATGTTTCATCGAAAATGTGGGCATATCTGCTCGTCATTTCCGGGCTTTCATGTCCTAAAAATTTCTGGACAATATGTTGAGGAATGCCATTATTAATCATTCTTGTACCAACGGTATGCCGAAATGCGTGTGCGTGGAATCTAAAAACGCTTCCTGCTCGATCCACGATATTTTTCTTATGTGCCAGCTCGTTTAGTTCCCGTCTAAAAGTATCCTGTTTCAATGGAGAGCCATCTTTACGAGGAAAGAGGTATTCACATCCACCAAACTCCTCTGACACATGCTTTTCATGTGCCTTAATAAGACCAGCTACCTCTCTCGATATCGGAATAGTATGTTCTTTTTTCATTTTCCATTGGTAATATTTTAAAAAGTAATCACCTTCCTTATCTTCGAGAAGGCAATCTCTTTTCAAAGTACACAACTCACTGATTCTCACACCACCTTCTTGAATGATCATTACCATAGTTGCTATATAAGCAGGTAAATCATCTAAATGACTGTTTAATTGCTCCAAAACGTATTCATCAATATATCTCGGTGTTGCTTTCGGTACCTTAGGATAATCTTCTTGGAAAACTAGTATCTTTGAAGGAACGTCATTCCAATCAAACTTCTGAATTGTAGTAAAGAAACCGTCCAAAACCGATATTTTCCCTATTAAAGTGCTCGGTTTAATTCCTGATTTATTCAGTTCTGCCAAGTAGTGTTCAATTTGCTCTCGGGTAAGCTGATGAAGTCTTGTTAAATGTTTATAATTTTTATTAAGAAATACAAAAAACTCTTTCAACCTGCCTGCGATATCGCTTACATGAGAAAAGCTCACGGTGTTTAATTTGAGCTTGCAATATCGTTTTGTCAGCTCTCTGTAATAAATACTAGGAATCTCTTTGAAAGATACGAGATACTCATATTGAGTGGGATTGACTTTATCAGAAGGTAGATTCATTTTTCTTCTATCCCAAACATCCTTTTCCCATTCTTCTCCGTCAAAATAATAATCTTCATAAAACTCCATAAACTGCTTAAGATTTGTCACATAGTATGAATTTGCCTTTACTGTGATTCTTTCTTGTTTGGCATTTAGCTTGTGATTGGTAGTTGTTATTCTGACTCCTTGCTCTACTAAGTAAGTCCTGTATTCAGTCATAGCTTTTTCAATTGGTACTTCTGTGATTGACTCTATGTGAGGATATTTCATATCTAAGAAACCCAACATTTTATTAATTACAGTTCCTTTTCTAATCCACACGGTTTTAGCATTCCAAACCTCATTGGTCATGTGGTAATAGAAAAAGAATTTCAATTCGGTTCTTAACCACAAATTTTCAACTCGGTCAAAATTTACCCATCGGTTTCTTAAAGATGGGCTTTTAGAAAGTTCGATTGCTGAAGGTAGTGGGCACTTTCTGATATCCCATCTATCATCAGCCCAATATCCTTCTAATTTGCTGTTCATTTCTGCTATTTTTTTACCAATTGCTACAGAGCTTATAATTTTTCTTTTGGTATTCATCGTCATTTATCTCTCCCTTCAAGATACTTTTTAAATTCTTCTTTCATATCTTGGTTAGAGAGGTGGACGTATGTGTTTAAAGTGGTCTGAACCTGTGCGTGTCCTAATCTTTTTTGGACGTAAGCAGCATCCCAACCATTTCTAATCAGTTCTGTCGCATGGGTATGGCGTAACGTATGAGGTGTAAACACAATACCTGTTCTTTTATTCAACCGCCGAACGAGATCGAGTACACTTTGATATTTTAAAGGCTGCCCAAAATGCGATTCTTTTAATGCTATAAATACATAATCATGCTCTAATTCATCGTAGTATTCATGCACAAGATAGTCTGTATAGAGAGCCATTAACTCTTTGCTAACATGGATTACTCTTTCTTTTCTAAGCTTTATGTAAGCTCCATTCAGACTTTCTTCTCTAGGTGTTATGTGAACCTGATTATCCCAAGTCACTATGTCTGCCAGTCTTAGAGACAAAACCTCTCCTATTCGCATCCCACCTTCATACATAAGCATTATGATTAATTTATCTCTGAGGGTGTGACAGGCTTCTACGATTTCTTTTACCTCTGAATGATTTAGTGTCCTAATCATTTTCTTTTTTTCCCTTAACTTCAATACGTTTCTTTTATATGGCTTTCCTTTACTCACATGATGGAGAAATCCTTTGTAGTTTCTGCCTCGTGTTTCATTGAACAAATCAAGCATTTTAAAGCCACCAGAACGACTCAAATATTCTAGATAACTAATCACGGCATTAAGAATAGCATTAACAGTAGATTCCTCTCTTTTAGCTTCTTTTGGGTGAATGTCAATAACATTCGCGTTTTCTGTGGGGTTACGTAACCATCCTACAAAATTCGCCAACTCGTCAAACTGAATTTCGTCTAACGAGATTTTTCTTTGCTGCATAAACACATAAAATAACTTTAGGTGGTAACAATATGTTTTTATAGTGTTGGGTGACTTATTAGTATTATCTAGATATTTAATGAAGCTCATAACCGGTTCAACTACTTCAAATTGTTCATCAAGCAATATAAATAGTGGATAAGCTTTATTATCCACTACTATTTTTTGCACTTTCATTTTTCCTCCCCCACTTTGAATACTTTATATACTTTATATTTCTCCTATTGATATAATGTACTCAAAGTAGTATATCATCCATTATACTTTCTTTAAATACTTTAAGTACTATAGATTAGTATACTACGTTTAAGACATCACCAGAAGGATGGTTGTGTAATACGATAATGGCATTACTAGATGCTCTAATAGCTGCTTTAAAGACTTCTCGTGGATGAATAACGGATGCATTCAATGTTCCTTTATAAATTGTTTCTTCTTTAATCACAATATTTTTAGAATTTAATAAGAGTACAACAAAATGTTCTTGAGTCAAATCTTTCATCTTTGACATCATAATATCTGCAACGTCACTTGGAGATGTTATTTTAATCTTTTCACTGAGGTCTCTAGCATACATTCTCTCACCTAGTTCAAAAGCAGCTTTAAGAATGACTGCTTTATATAATCCTATTCCTTTAATTTTTGTAAAGTCATTTATTGATAAATGTTTGAGCGCTTTTAAACCATCAAAACGTATGATTAATTCATTGGCAATATCTATACTTGAAAATCCTTGCCTTCCTGTATTAATAAGAATTGCCAACAACTCACTATTAGATAAACTTTTCTCTCCATTATGTATGAGTCGCTCTCTAGGTAATTCAGACTTTGCCATACTTTTAATTCTCAATAATTATCAACCTTTCTATAAATACATTAGTGTGGAATGGTATAAACAGCTTGCAAATATAAATCCAATAAACATAAATGGTACAAATGGAATATACGTTTGCTGTTTTATGATGAGTAAAACTGAAGATACGATAATAGCAATAAAAAGCGTAAAGAGTAAAAATATTACGTAAAAATGATAAGGGAAAAAGCAGGATAAAATGGTTAAAAGTAGTATATCACCGTAGCCTATATGTTTAGGGGATAAAAAATAAAATACATGTAATATGAAGAAAAAAATAATAAATGTGGAAAAATAAAATATTGAGTGTGCCGTACACACTATCGCGAAGAGAATTAACATAAATACATTAATGGATAATGTTTCGATATCATAAAGTGCCATGGTCAGTAAAAATAAATACGTGGTAATAAAAAGGGATAAATGCACTTGGACGCCGAAGTAAATAATTATCGGAATCAGTATAAACGATAAGCATTCTCCTATAATATAATGACGTTTTAACTTATTGTGACAACAATCGGTGTTCCCTCTTAAAATAAAAAAGCTAAGTATAGGTATTAGAACAAACCATTGTAATTTCGAGTCACAATAATCGCATTTAGAACGCATGGTTAGATAATTGAATTTCAATTGCGTCATATTTGTCAGTTGATATAAAAAACTAAAGAGAACACTGCAAACAAAAGACGTTATTAGCACTAGCATCACCTATAATAAGTATAACGCTTCCCCTTTAAAAGTAAATAAGTTGTACGATTTATATTATAAATAATATATAGTATTTAAAAAACAGGGAATAATTGAAGCGGTTTTTCAAATTATCGTTATAACTAAAATTCCCAAGTCAACTAGGTATTTTTAGTCACCTAGACAACTTGGGAATAAACTACTATAAATTTAAAACTCAGTATTACTTTTTACTTCACTTATAAAATACAAACTACCGGTAATTAATAGCCCGTCACCATCGTAATTCTTTATGAACGACACATAGTCATCGATGAATTCAATATTTTCTAAATTTACTTGTTCGGACAATTCCTCTTTAGTTAGTGCTTTAGGGAAATCAAATTCAGTGAAATATAAGTGATTTGATATTTCTTCAAGTTTATTAAGCATACCGTGAACCGGTTTACCTTTTATGGCTGAGAAAAGAATATCCATTTTTTCATTGTCATAATAATTTTTGATAGTATCAATTAGCGCTTCAATACTTTCATTATTATGCGCACCATCGATAATCATTAATGGATTCTCTTTGACTTGTTCAATGCGACCAGTCCATGTAACACTCTCAATTGCATCAATCATCTTATTAAAATCCAAAGTGATAACATCTTGCTCGTAAAGTTCTATCAGTGCAGTAATGGCAAGAGATGCGTTTTCTTTTTGATGTTCTCCAAGCATATTAAGAATAATTGTTTCGAGCTCATAATCTTTATATCGGTAAGTAAATTCATCATCTTGTGAGACCACAACGATTTCACGATCAAGTTCAATAGGTTTTGCTTCAGTACTCTCTGCAAGATCACGGATATATTTAAGTGCTTCCTCATTCTTAACAGCATAAATGACAGGTGTATTCGGCTTGATAATTGCACCTTTATCTTTTGCAATATCTAAATATGTGTTACCTAATATATCTGTATGATCTAATCCTATACTTGTAAGTACTGAGAGAATTGGATTAAACACATTAGTGGAATCATTTTTTATACCTAATCCCGCTTCAACGACAACAAAATCAACTGGATGGATTTGACCAAAGTAAACGAACATCATCGTTGTGATGATTTCAAATTCAGTAGCGCCACCTAATTCTGTTTCTTGTTCTAAAGCTTCACTAATTGGTTTAACTATTTCAACTAATTCAACAATTTCATCATTTGTAATTGGAAGTCCATTTAAACTGATTCTTTCGTTGAACGTTTCAATAAATGGAGAAGTGAACGTTCCTACTTCATAACCATTTTCAACTAAAGCGGCTCTTATATAAGCGACAGTTGAGCCTTTACCATTTGTACCACCAACATGTATGCCTCTGATATTTAATTGAGGATTATTCAAACGATCTAGCATCCATTCCATACGTTTTACACCGGGTTTGATACCAAATTTAGTTCTCTCATGTATCCAATACAAACTCTCTAGGTAATTCATTGGCGATTCTCCTATGCTTTTAATTGTTCAATTCTGTTTTTCACACCATCATATTTTTCTTGATAACGTTGTTGTTTTTCTTTTTCTTCGTTGATGATTTTTTCAGGCGCTTTATTAACAAAATTTTCATTAGATAATTTTTTATCAACACGATCTAGTTCTTTTTGTAATTTATCTAATTCTTTTTCTAAGCGTGCAATTTCTTTATCCATATCGATTAAACCTTCTAAAGGCAATACAACTTTACCAGCAACTACTACTGCAGTCATCGCTTTTTCTGGTATATCAATATGTGTATCTATCGTTAATTCGCTTGGATTACAGAATTTATGAATATAATCTGCATTTTCAATAAGTGTTGCTTTAATATTTTCATCTTTAGCTTGAATGAAAATAGGAATAGCTTTTGAAAGTGGTGTATTCACTTCAACACGTGATTGTCTTACAGATTTGATGATTTCAACTAATTGTTGCATCGTTTGTTTACTATCTTCAAAGATATATTCTTCTTTAACAGTTGGCCATGATGCTTTTACAATTGTTTCTCCTTCATGCGGAAGACTTTGCCATATCTTCTCAGTGACAAATGGCATGAATGGATGTAACATTCTCATCGTTTGATCAAGTGTGTAACTTAAAACAGAACGTGTTGTTTGTTTTTGTACCTCATCATCACCATTCATTGGGATTTTACTCATTTCAATGTACCAATCACAGAATTCATCCCAAATGAAGTTATATAATGCTCGACCAACTTCACCAAATTCGTATTTCTCGCTTAAGTTTGTAACTGTTTCTATCGTTTCGTTTAAGCGAGTTAGTATCCATTTATCTGCTAGTGATAAATTACCACTTAAATCGATATCTTCAAATTTAAATTCTTCTCCAATATTCATTAAACTGAAACGTGCACCGTTCCAAATTTTATTAATGAAATTCCAAACAGATTCTACTTTTTCAGTAGAGTAACGTAAATCATGACCAGGTGATGATCCTGTTGCTAGGAAATATCTGAGACTGTCTGCCCCATATTCTTCAATAACATCCATAGGGTCTACACCATTACCTAAAGACTTACTCATTTTCCGGCCGTCTTCAGCTCGAACTAATCCATGAAGTAAAACATCATTGAATGGTCTTCTATCTGTAAATTCCAGACCTTGGAATATCATTCTCGCAACCCAGAAAAAGATAATGTCATATCCCGTTACTAACGCATTCGTAGGATAGTAGCGTTTGTAATCGTCGGCATCAATATTTGGCCAACCTAAAGTTGAGAACGGCCATAACGCACTTGAGAACCAAGTATCTAATACATCCTCATCTTGCTCCCAATTATCAATGTCTTTAGGTGCTTCTTCTCCAACATAAATATCTCCTGTTTCTTTATGATACCATGCAGGAATTTGGTGTCCCCACCATAATTGTCTAGAAATCGTCCAGTCTCTAATTTCTTCCATCCAGCGATTGAAAGTATTCTCAAAACGTGGTGGATAAAAATCAATACGGTCATCCGTTTTTTGATTATCAAGTGAACGTTGTGCTAGTGGTTTCATTTTTACAAACCATTGCGTAGATAAGTACGGCTCAACAATAGCACCAGAACGTTCAGAATGCCCAACTGAGTGAACGTGTTCTTCAATTTTAATAACTAAATCTTGCGCTTTTAAGTCTTCAACTAGCTGTTTACGGCATTCGAAGCGATCTAAACCAGCATATTTACCAGCTTTATCGTTCATTTTACCATTTTCATCCATGACTATAATATTTTCTAACTCATGTCGTTGTCCAATTTCAAAGTCATTTGGATCGTGTGCAGGTGTAACTTTCATAGCTCCACTACCAAAATCAATATCAACATATTCATCAGCTAATATTGGTAATTCACGACCTACAATAGGTAATATAACTGTCTTTCCAATTACATCTTTATAGCGGTCATCATTTGGATTTACTACTATAGCAGTATCTCCTAACATTGTTTCAGGTCTTGTTGTTGCGATTTCAATATACCCTTCTCCATCAGCATAAGGATATTTAAAATGATAAAAATGACCTTGAACGTCTTCATGAATGACTTCAATATCTGATAGCGCAGTTCGAGCTTCGGGATCCCAGTTAATAATACGTTCTCCACGATAGATGATACCTTTGTTGTATAAGTCAACAAAGACTTTTCTAACTGCTTTACTTAATCCATCATCCAAAGTAAATCGTTCTCGACTATAATCAAGTCCTAAACCTAATTTAGCCCATTGTTGGCGAATAAATGATGCGTATTCCTCTTTCCATGACCATGCATGTTCTAAGAACTTTTCACGCCCAATATCATGACGAGAAATGCCTTGTTCTTTTAATTTAGCATCTACCTTAGCTTGAGTAGCAATACCAGCATGATCCATACCAGGTAAATATAAAGTGTCATAGCCTTGCATACGTTTCATTCGCGTAATGATATCTTGTAACGTTGTATCCCATGCATGTCCAAGATGTAATTTACCTGTTACATTGGGTGGTGGAATTACAATTGTATATGTTTCTTTTGATTTGTCTTCTGAGGGTTTGAAATAACCACTCTTTACCCATTCTTCATAACGCCCAGCCTCAACTTCGCGTGGATTATACTTAGGCTCCATGTTCATCGATTAAAAACCTCCTAATAATTAAAAAAACATCCTCCTAAATAACATAGGACGGATGTTCCGTGGTACCACCTAAATTCAAGCATATATCCATATACTTGCACTTAATTTGATTAACGCTCAAACACGCTTTTATCTACTTATTAATTGTTCAATAAAAGTTCTAGTGGGCTACCTTCAGATTGAATGTTATACATATTTACACCGACCATATGCTCTCTGTGCTATCATTCAAACTTACTCTTCCCAATAATATATTTCATTACTTAATTATAGTATAATGGAAATCGTGATAAGTCAATCTCTTGGAGGTATATTTATGAATGAATGTGCGTTTAGCACAACAGACCCGACTTACTTAGATTATCATGACAATGTCTGGGGACAACCTATATATGATAGTAAAGCTTTATTTAAACTAATGGCTTTAGAATCTCAACATGCAGGTTTATCTTGGTTAACCATTTTAAAAAAGAAACACTCATATGAAGAAGCATTTTACAACTTCGAACCAAGCAAAATTGCACAAATGACACCAAGTGATATTGATGCATTAATGGAATTTCCAAATATTGTTCATAATCGTAAAAAGTTAGAAGCCATTGTGTCACAAGCCAAAGGTTATTTTGAAATAGAAAATGACTATGGTAGCTTTAGCCACTTTCTATGGTCTTATGTAAATCACAAACCAATTGATTTAAACTACACAAATGCTTCGGAAAGACTAACCGTAGATGATCGTGCTAAGCAATTGTCTAAAGACTTAAAAAAATATGGCTTTAAGTTTCTTGGTCCAGTAACCGTATTTTCATTTTTGGAAGCGGCTGGGTTATATGACGCTCATTTAAAAGGATGCCCATCTAAACCTTCATAAAATTAATATGGGGCGGAACAGAAATAAAATATATTTATCGTCCCGCCCTAGCTTGCTTAGCTTGTAGCTTTTTATGATGACATTCACTTTGCTAGGACCCCGCTAGCAAGGATAACTAGGTTTGTTAAACGTTTGATTTAAGCGTCTTTTCAGATCAATCGGCTACTGTAAATTTACCAAGTAGTATTATCTAACTATTTTGACCCAATCTCATCTTTTTTTCAGAAATTTCGATATACCACCACGTAAGAAATAGCCAATGATAGGTGCTACTACAAATAAAATAAAAAAGATTCTAAATATATGGAAACTAGAAATCATTGCCACATCTGCCCCAGTTGCCACTGCGACTAAAACAATTTGACTCATACCTCCCGGCGCCCCACCTAAAAATAATTCATTAATATTATTATTTGTAAACAGATGCACAATATATACCATGATAAATGATCCAATGATTAAAAAGACATTTTGATAAATAATAGCTACGGCAATACGACCTTTTAAATCTGAGAGTAAATTGGCAATCTGTAGTCCGATTCTAATCATATATATCACTTGTGCAGAAGCAAGGATATAGTTATCCAATGTAAATATGTGTTGTGTCGACAAATTCCAAATAACCAAAACTAATATAGGCGCTAATAATTGTTTAGTAGGAAAATTAATTTTCGCCATAAAACTATAGACAATGGCAATACAACACATGAGTAATACTACTTGCGATAAGTTAAGTACTTCTGTTAATGGTGGTGCTTTCAAAGGCGTTACTCCATTATCACCATGGCTACTAAAGAAATATGAAATCATTGGTACTAATATCACTACAAAAATGACTCGAGACGTTTGCGTTAAACTCACCACGAGTATATTTGCATTTTTATTTTCCTCAGCCATGATCAACATTTGACTTAATGCACCGGGTATAACACTTAATATCGCCGTTTCAGTGTTAACATTTGCTATTTTCTTAAAAAAGAATGCTATCAGTAGCGATAAAATGATGAGTAATAGTGTAACAATAATAATTGTCAGCCAATCATCATTGATATCGTGAAGCACTTCAGTCGTGAATGTCGATCCAATTTGAACACCTAATAAAATAAGTCCAATCTGACTGAACCAAAAAGGCCATTTAACCTCTAATTTAAATACTTTAATGACAATTATTGATGCAATAATAGGACCAAACATAAATGGTAAAAGAATATGTGCAACATGCAGTATCAAGCTTATTACAATTGCTGTCACTAAAAGAATAAAGTTATTGATCCATATTTTTTTCATTATGCATCCACTTCTTTCATTAAAAATGAGGTTAAGACATCATCGAGTTGAAAGTCCTAACCTCATTCTATTTCATAACATTATACAATACGACTTAGAGCAGTATCAAATGCTTGGATGGTTTTTTCAATGTCTTCTTTACTATGTGCTGTAGATAAGAAAGTACCTTCAAATTGAGATGGTGGTAAGAATACCCCTTCTTTTGCCATTTCACGATACATTTGACTAAATCGTTCTAAATCACTTTTATTTGCTTCTTCAAAATTAGTGACAGGTCCTTCATTTAAGAAGTATCCAATCATAGAACCAGCTCTATTTATAGTGATTGGGACGTTATGTTTACTGAAGACTTTTTTAAGTCCCTCTTCTAACATATCACCTAATTCTTGGAAATATTCATATGACTCAGGTGTTAATTGACTTAATGTTTCATAACCACTTGTCATCGCTAACGGGTTACCTGAAAGTGTTCCTGCTTGATAAATATTACCTACTGGCGCAATTTTATCCATTATTTCTTTTTTACCACCAAAAGCACCTACTGGTAGTCCGCCACCGATAACTTTACCTAAGCAAGTAAGATCTGGTGTAATACCAAAGTAACCTTGTGCACAATTGTATCCTACTCGGAAACCTGTCATAACCTCATCAAAAATAAGAAGTGCACTATAATCATTTGTAATATCACGTAATCCTTGTAAAAATCCATCTTTAGGTGGAACAACACCCATATTACCTGCAACAGGCTCTACAATAATCCCAGCTATATCATCCCCGTAATTCTCAAATGCAACTTTAATTGCATCAAGATCATTATAAGGAACGGTGATTGTATTTTTAGCAGTGCCTTCAGGTACACCAGGTGAATCAGGTAAGCCAAGTGTTGCTACACCAGAACCCGCTTTAATTAATAATGAATCACTATGGCCGTGATAACATCCTTCAAATTTAACGATCTTATTACGTCCTGTATAACCACGAGCCAATCGTAAAGCTGCTAATGTTGCTTCAGTTCCAGACGAAACCATACGTACCTTTTCAATTGATGGCACGCGTTCGATAACTAATTCAGCAAGTTTATTTTCCTCTAAAGTAGATGCACCAAAACTTGTGCCTCTATCTACAGCTTCATGAAGTTTCTTAATGACTTGTTCATTCTTATGTCCTAGAATTAATGGCCCCCAACTTAATACATAATCAATATATTCATTGCCATCAATATCATAAATTCTTGATCCTTTAGCATGATCCATAAAAATTGCTGGTGTATCTACAGATTTAAATGCTCTTACAGGGCTATTAACACCACCTGGCATTAGATTTTCAGCAACTTGCATAGCCTCTATCGATTTCTCGTAACCCATATCAAAGTCCTCCTACTAGTTATTTTATTTATCTAAATAACGACAAATGTCTTTAGCAAAGTAAGTAATAATCATATCTGCGCCAGCGCGTTTCATAGAAACCATTTGTTCCATAACAACACGTTCTTCATCAATCCAACCATTTTGAGCTGCAGCTTTCGTCATCGCATATTCACCACTAACATTATAAGCGATAACAGGAATATTTGTATTATTTTTAACATCTCTAACAATATCTAAGTAACTTAAGGCAGGTTTTACAATCATCATATCTGCGCCTTCTTTTAAGTCACTTTCAAGTTCACGGAATGCTTCTAAACGATTTGCAGGATCCATTTGATATGTTTTTCTATCTCCAAATGACGGTGCAGAGTCTGCCGCATCTCTGAATGGTCCAAAGAAGCTTGATGCGTATTTAATGCCATAACTCATAATTGGAACATTATAATAACCTGCGTCATCCAAGCCTTTTCGAATTTCAGCGACAAAACCATCCATCATATTACTTGGTGCAATAATATCAGCACCTGCTTCAACTTGTGAAAGGGCCGTTCTAACAAGCAATGGTAAGGATTTATCATTATCTACATCATGCGTATGCTCATCAATAACACCGCAATGACCGTGGTCTGTATATTCACATAAACATGTATCTGCAACGATTAATAAATCTTGATGCAATGCTTTGGCTTTTCTAGTCGCTTCTTGAATAATGCCATTATGATCATATGCACCTGAACCTACATCATCTTTAGCATTCGGTACACCAAAGAACATAATCGCTCTTATACCTAAGTCATATGCCTCATTAATTTCATCATCTAACAAATTTAAACTGATTTGATAAACGCCAGGAAGTGATTTTATTTCACTTTTTACATCATCTTTTTCAACTACAAATATTGGGTAAATTAAATCTTCTTTTCTAACATGATTTTCTCTAACTAAATTACGCATTGATTCTGATGAACGTAATCGTCTATGTCTATCAAATTTCATTATTATACCAACTTTCAATAATTTTATTTATGAGCGATTCTGAAGTTTGTTTATCTGCTACCAATGAATTTAAACCATGTTGATGTAATGTGTTTGCAGTTTGCTTTCCTATTGCAAAATAGTTATCAAACTGTTTCGGCACATTATGCTTAATATATGCGTTTACAGCAGAAGAACTTGAAAACGTTATAGCATCAATCTTATGACTTTCGACTTGTTGAATCACTTCACTAATATTTCTATCATTCGCAATAGGTTCATATAAATCGATTTTGGTCACATTATTAGTTTGTGCTAACGTTTGTTGAAGTTTAGGTCGTGCCATAGCACTACTTGGTATTAAAATAGATTGATTTTCTTGTTTAAACTGTTCTAACAACCCTTCTTGAGAGTAATCATCAGGAACAAAGTCCACATTAATATTTAACGTTTCACATAGTTCTGCTGTTTTCTTGCCAATAACTGCTACAAAGTTAACATCTACTTGATTCAAATATTGATAAAATAATCGAACCGCATTTTTAGAGGAAAAAATAATCCAGTCATAATTATGATGCAAAACTTGAGTGTCAAATTCAAGTGATTGAATTTCAATAAATGGCTTATGCACTATGTCAACTAAATCACTATTAAATTCACTCGATTGCGTCATAACTACAACTGGTTTCATAATTCATTACACCTCTAAAATTTGGTTTAATGCGATTGTTCTTCGTTTAATTTTTTTATGATGTCATAAGCGCCTTGTTCTTTTAATACACGACTGACTTTTTCACCTAAATCAATTGGATTGCTACCAACTTCTGTATGTTCATATCTTTCTGAGCCATCTGGCGTCATAATGAGCCCAGTAAATTCAATTTCCCCATTTTCTTTGTTTGTGGCATAACCACCAATGGGTACTTGGCAACTTCCATCCATAGCCGAAAGGAATGTTCTTTCAGCAGTAACACAGTCTGCTACAGATTGATTATGGACTTTCTGTAATAATTCTAATAACTCGGTATCATCACTACGACATTCAATACCTAATGCACCTTGGCCGATAGCTGGTAATAAAACGTCTTTATCTAAATACGTTGTAACAATGTCATCTGACCAACCCATGCGTCTCAATCCAGCAGCAGCTAAAATAATGGCATCATAATCTTCAGTTTCAAGTTTATGAAGGCGCGTGTCAATATTACCTCTTATCCATTTTATTTCTAAATTAGGATATTTAGATAAAATTTGAGCACCACGTCTTAACGAACTTGTTCCAATTATACTACCGTCTGGTAATTCATGTAATGGAACATGATTTTTTGAAATATAAGCATCAAACGGTACTTCCCTATCTGGAATACAACCTAATGTTAAACCTTCAGGTATAATGCTTGGCACATCTTTAAGTGAGTGAATCGCCATGTCGATATCTTTATCAAAAAGTTCTTGCTGAATCTCTTTGACGAATAGCCCTTTACCACCAACTTTAGATAGTTGTTTGTTTACAATGCGATCACCTTTTGTGACAATCTCTTTAATTTCAATTTCTAGAGTTGGATCCACTTCTTTTAACTTATCGATAAATTGTTGGCTCTGTGTTAAAGCAAGTTTACTTCTACGTGAGCCTACAACTAATTTGCGCATACTTGTTGCCTCCTAATGACATTTAAAAAATTTAAGTGAAATGCGTTGTAAAAAATAAATTAACCATACATAAGCAAAATAACACAATGTTAAAGTAGATTAAATAAATTGTTTTAAACCAGTGATTGATACGACTTATTAAATAAATAGCGTAGAAAATAGTAATAATTGACGATAATACCACTTTAGGGTCAGCAAAGATACTATGACCTATGGCATACACGCCCCACTGAGCACCTAGGATAACACTTAAAATTAAGATGATGAATCCACCTAAAGATGAGTAGAACACAACGGTTTCAAGTGTAGCTACGCTACCAATCCTAAAATACTTTTGATCAAAATTCTTCTCTCTCAAATTTCGGTACTGAATAATATAAAGCAACGAATTAACAAAAGCTAAGGCAAAAAATGCATAACTTAATACTGCTAATCCAATATGCACTAACAATAATTCATTAATAACTGCAACCCGTTGCACGTTTGTTGAATAATGTTCAGGTTGAAACGTATTCATCATTAATAAGATAAATCCTATTACATTAAGAAAGAACACAGAAAAACTTAATACTTTAACAACATTTAAAATCAGTGCAATACATATGATTATCCACGATAAAAAGAAAAATACATCAAATAACGAACTTAATGGAATTCTATTATGTGAAGTGATATAAACAGACAAAGAGATTGTTTGTAATATCCAAACAATCCCTAATGTATAAATTCCCAATTGTCTAATTTTATGACTCTTTTTTACGAAGTCAATAAAATAACAGAGAATACTAATTAAATATATAATTAATATTATTTCATGAAATCTAATAAACAGGGTCTCTTGCATATTATCACCATATAAATATGCTTATTCAAAACTAAAGATATGACGGATAGACATTTCTTTTTCTTTTTGTACTTTACGCGCTTTAATATGTTCGTAAGGATCTTCAGCATCAATATCAAATATGTTTTGAAATAGCTCTAATTTTTCATTACTTCTCTTATCATTACTCAATTCTTTAGCCTGTTTTATTGGATCTTTCAACATTTGATTGATAATACTTTTAGTGTGTTTCGAAATTATTGTACGTTCTCTATCTGTAAGATTAGGAAGCTTTCTGTCAATACTATCCATCGTTTCTGATTGGATTGTCATTGCTTTTTCACGTAACGCTCTAATAACAGGTACAACGCCTAACATATTCACCCAATCGTTATGTGCTTGTACTTCATCAGGAATCTGACTAGCTATAAAATCTGCAGCCATTTGACGTTCTCGTAAGTTTGCATCAACTAAACCTTTAAGGTCATCCACATCATAACTGAATATATTCTCACTAATGTTAATATCTGGTTCAATATCTCTAGGAACTGCAATATCAATTAACAGTAATGATGAAGCTTTTCTTTGAAGATTGACATCTTCTATCATAGATTTTGTAACAATAAAATCTGGTGAACTTGTTGAACTGATAACAATATCCGCATCAGTCAATAGAGTTGGTAATGACTCAAGTGTATTATAATTCACGCCGTGCTTGTTTGCTAATTTATACGCATTAGTTTCAGTTCGATTTACAACAGTAATATCATCAATACCTGAACCTAATAAATTTAAAAGTGATAACTCACTCATTTCCCCTGCACCTATGATGATAGCTTGTTTACCTTTTAGTTTACCAAATACCTTTTTAGCTAATTCAACCGCAGCATATGAAACACTAACAGCATTATCTGCTATATCAGTTTCATTATGCGCTTTTTTAGCAAATGTAATAGCCTGCTTAAATAAATGATTGAACATTGTACCAGTTGTTTGAAGATCTTGAGCTAAAAAGAATGCGTCTCTCATTTGTCCAAGAATTTGTGTTTCACCCAGTACAATAGAATCTAAGCCAGAAGTGACACGCAGTAAATGTTCAACTGCTTCGTCCCCCACTTTAACTTCTGACATTTGTTTTATATCATCTACTTCAAATCCAAATGAACGCGCTAAAAATCTTTGTATATAATAACGACCTGTATGGATTTGATCAACTATGGCATATACTTCAGTACGATTACATGTAGATAGAATAACGTTCTCTAAAATAGATTTAGTTTCGAACAAATCTTCATGGGCTAATCGTAAGGCATCATCTCTAAAAGCGACTTGCTCTCTAAGTGCTACATCGGCAGTGCGATGATTTATACTTAAAGCAATAAAATGCATTTATAACGCCCTCCAAATACTAACAATACTGTTAGTATAACACATAATTTAACGATTTTAAGTTGATTGCTCAAACAAATTAGAAAGATTCTAATTTAAAGTCAAAATTTTGACACTTTAAACATAAAACAATCTAAACAAAAGTTTCATCTTTGTTTAGATTGTAATGATTATAAATAATTAGCAATTAAATCCCATATTTGCTGTTGTTTAGTATTTTGAATTGATGAGTAACTAATGATCGTGTCATCAGGATCTAAATCTAATTTTTCTTTAATATTTTTGATGTGCTTTTGAACTTTGCCTTTAGCAATCTTGTCCTCTTTAGTACAGATGACTAAAGTAGGAATATCAAAATGTTTTAAATAATTATACATTAAAACATCATCTTCCGTAGGATTGTGGCGTAAGTCAACTAATTGAATAACTAACTTTAAACTTTCTCTTTTAGTTAGATACTCTTCTATCATTTTACCAAATTTCTCACGTTGAGATTTACTTACTTTTGCATATCCATATCCAGGTACATCAACAAATATTAATTGATCATCAATATTAAAGAAATTTAATGTTTGTGTTTTCCCTGGTTGTTGTGACGTACGTGCCATATTTTTTCTACCTATCATACTATTTATAAATGAGGATTTACCGACATTTGAACGTCCGCTTAACGCTACTTCAGATAAACCTGTATCTGGATACTGTGCTTCTTGAACTGCACTAATAATTAAATCAATATTATTAGGGTTAATATTCATAGATTATCCTCTCTTTTAGAATTATTTTTAACTGTTTCATTATAATATATATTGTGATATTTCTAAACAAACAATTACTCAAAATAAAAAAAGAGTGGAACGGAATTCAAATTGAATTCGAGGTCCCACTCCAATTTATAATTGTCTTGAATTTCTTTAACACTAGTGACTGTGAATCATTAAAGCATATTAAGCAATATATTTAATTAAGCAGATGTTTTACTATCATTCAATAAGTTGCCTTCAGCGTCATATAGTTCTGGTTCAACTTCATCATTAATTGTTTTATCTGTAATTACGACTTTAGTTACATCTTCTGATGATGGCACATCATACATGATATCAATTAATGCTTCTTCAATAATAGAACGTAAGCCACGTGCACCTGTTTTACGTTCAATTGCTTTTTCACTTACAGCAGCTAATGCTTCTTCTGTAAATTCTAACTCGACATTATCAAGTTCTAACATTTTAGTATATTGTTTTACTAAAGCGTTCTTAGGTTGCGTTAAAATATTTTTAAGCGCCTCTACATCTAATGTTTCTAAGTTAGCAACAATTGGCACACGTCCGATAAACTCAGGAATCAAACCATATGATTGTAAATCTTCTGGGCGAATTTGTTCTAACAATGCTTCTTCATCATATTTATCCGCCTCATTACTTGCAAATCCAATTACTTTTTCACCTAAGCGACGTTTAATAACTTCATCGATGCCATCAAACGCACCACCTAAAATGAATAAGATATTCGTTGTATCAATTTGGATTAATTCTTGGTTTGGGTGTTTACGTCCACCTTGTGGTGGCACGCTAGCAGTCGTGCCTTCAAGAATTTTAAGTAAAGCTTGTTGAACACCTTCACCAGATACATCACGTGTAATAGACGTATTTTCAGATTTTCGAGCAATCTTATCAATCTCATCAACATAGATAATACCTTTTTCAGCTTTATCAATATCAAAGTCAGCTGCTTGAATTAATCGTAATAGAATATTCTCTACGTCATCACCAACGTAGCCAGCTTCTGTTAAACTTGTAGCATCTGCAATTGCAAATGGGACGTTTAACGTTTTGGCTAATGTTTGTGCGAGTAAAGTTTTACCGCTACCAGTTGGTCCTATTAACGCAATGTTACTTTTTTGTAACTCGACTTCGTCTTCATTAGGTCCTAATTGTTGAATTCGTTTGTAGTGATTATATACAGCTACTGCTAAAGATTTTTTAGCTTTTTCTTGACCAATAACATATTCATTTAAATGATCCATAATTTCTTTCGGTGTAGGCAGTTCAGTAAATTCTTCAGAAGTCGTTTGAGCCAACTCTTCTTCCACAATTTCTGAACATAATTCGATACACTCATTACAGATATATACGCCACTTCCTGCGACTAATTTCTTAACTTGGTCTTGGTCCTTACCACAGAAAGAACATTTTAAATTTTCTTCATCTTCATTGAATTTAAACATTCATTTACACCTCTATTCTTAAACGACTATACTAGATAGCATTCTACAATGCAAATTCATGGTTAACAACTAAAATGCTTAAAACATAGAGTAGCAGGTTACATATATTGATGCACCTGCTACTTTAAATTTTAATTATTAATTTAACAATGAATTATTATTTGTCTTCTTTTGTAGATTCAGCGTATTTAGCATTGTCTCTAAGTAAGTCAATAACTTTTTGAATACGTACATCATTTTTAATGATATCTGTATTACCTAAAGTGTTTTTAATATCTTCTACAGAGATATTAAATTGTTTACTCATTTTTTCTAATTCTTTATCGATATCTTCATCAGTTGCTTCAATATTTTCTTTATCTGCAATTGCTGAAAGTGTTAAGTTTGTTTTAATGCGTTGTTCAGCATCATCTTTCATTTGTTCTCTTAATTGAGACTCATCTTGACCTGAAATTTGGAAATAAGTTTGTAAGTCTAATCCTTGTTGTTGAATTCTTTGACCAAACTCTTGAATCATACGATCTAATTCAGTGTCAATCATTGCTTGAGGAATATCGATTGTTACATTATCAGTTGCTTTGTTAATTGCTTCTTCTTTTTCTACATTTTTAGCTTCTTCAGCTTTTTGTTCTGATAAACGTTTACGTAAGTTTTCTTTGTATTCATCAACACTATTAGCTTCAGAATCTAATTCATTAGCGATTTCGTCATCTAATTCTGGTACTTCTTTATATTTAATTTCATTTACTTTTGTTTTGAAAGTAGCTTCTTTACCAGCTAATTCTTCAGCATGGTATTCTTCAGGGAATGTAACAACTACGTCTTTTTCTTCACCTGTTTTAACGCCTACTAATTGATCTTCAAATCCAGGGATAAATGAACCTGAACCGATTTCAAGATCATAACCGTCTGCTTGTCCACCTTCAAATTGTTCACCGTCTACATAGCCATCAAAGTCGATATTCACTGTATCACCATTTTCAACAGCGCCATCTTCTTTAACTACCATATCAGCTAAGTGACCTAAGCTGTGGTCAATCGCTTCTTGTAAATCTTCATCAGTTAATTCTGAATCTTGTTTTTCAATTTCTAAACCTTTGTAATCACCTAATTGAACTTCTGGTTCAACCGTTACAGTAGCTTCAAATTCGAAATCTTTACCTTTTTCAATTTGTGTAACATTAATTTCAGGTTGTGCTACTGGATTAATACCAGTTTCATCAATCGCTTCACCATAAGCTTCAGGTAATAGAATGTCTACTGCATCTTGATATAATGCTTCTACACCGAAACGTTGTTCAAAGATAGGACGAGGCACTTTACCTTTACGGAAACCAGGCACGTTAATTTGTTTAACTACTTTTTTAAATGCTTGATCTAATGCTTTGTCTACTTTTTCTGCTGGAACTGTAACTTTTAATAAACCTTCGTTACCTTCCTTTTTTTCCCAAGTTGCTGTCATGTATAAATACCTCCATGATTACATTTTTATTTTTTCAACTTCCCTATTATAGCACACGTCCAATACGGACACAAACAGTCTTTTATAGGGCTTTAAAACACTTTTAAATTTCAATAATCTAACTTTAACGAATTCATTTAATATTATAAAATAATTTGCTCAAAGTTGACCATCAAGTTGATGAATTAAATTTAATACGTCTAAATTAGCTTCCGTACTTTCTATACCAATCATTGATTTAAAGTAAACATCATATCCCACAATCCAATCTTCATAATCAAACAATTCATATATATTAAGTGGATATAATAATATCGCATGGTTATTCATTGCATGTATGGCTTCATCTATGATGTTTAGTGCGCCATTCTCTAAACGATCAATGACTTTAGGAATAACTTGAGTTTTAAGTTCAGTATGTTCTAGGCCATTAAGCTCAGATGGAATAACTTTAATGGCGTGACCCATCTTATTTATCGAAATCGCTGAATGATATCCAGCAAACCTTAAGAATTCGATCATTAAACTTTTTAAATTATCTGCTTCTACCTCATTGGCTAGCAAAAAGGCAATGGTTTCTTTAAATTCATAGTGGCCATTATCAATCAATTTAAGAATTAATTGAATTTGTTCGTTTAGGTTCAAGGTGTTGAATTTAGTCAACATTTGACTAGTTATATGTTTAGCTTCATTCAACTGTGATTGCGCATATTCTTTTAGTGGGAATAGCGCCATTCTAGTTTTATGACTTTGAACTTCATCTATGATCTGATTAATAACATTGACGGATTCATAGTACTGTCCAAGACCATTTAACGCTTTGATGTAATATAACATTAACTCATCATATTGTTGAATCCCTCTTTTCAAGAGTACAATAGCCTCTTCTCTTAACTCTAAAAAAGAATTTAAATGATACAGCATATTACATTTAATTAAAGCTAGTGTTTCGTCTAATTCAAATTGAGTCTCATAATTTTCAAATAATTGGTATAGCATTTCATATTGTTGCTTATTATGTGCTACTTTAATATCTTTATATAGTTTTTGTTGCAATTTCGGAAAAGGGATAATATCAGACATTTCATCTCCCTCCTATAACTCTTTTAAAATCAATGCACTCCATGTTTCAAAATCATCATAATTATCAATGTTTTCTTTCTCCAACCATTGAACTTTTAATGTATCTGTTTCACGAACTTCAATATCATTTGAGTTAACTTTAATTTTAAAAACTACACCGATATGTACTTTGCCAACATCATTTGTATCATCATTTATAAATCCAATATATTCCATGTTTTGAGAGTTTGCTTCAGATAATCCTACTTCCTCTTCAAGTTCTCTTTGAGCATTTTCTCTTAAAATTTCATTAATCGAACTCGCGCCTATTACATCATTCATGTGTCCGCCCACACCAATAGATGATTGACCGTGTAAACGTGATTCTCCACCACCACTTAACCTTTTATAAATTAGCAATTCATTTTTTTCATTTTCTAGTAAGCAATATGAAATTAATTGTTTATATGAAGGGTCCTCTTCCATATCTCCACGTCGTTTAACTTCATATTTAGAAAAAGTATTAAATATTGCTTTGCCTTGTGGATCATTTTTAGTTAAAAACCCATTAAAGGCATTTGATTCTTCTTCAAAAAGAATATCTCTTGGTACTACTATAATTTGCTCATCATATTTAGACATAGTGTTCTCCTTACAATAATTTCTTAATTAGCATTTTATCAAACTCAATCACCAAAGAACAAATAAAGGTGCATGAACGATTTATAATTTCAATTATTAATTATTTGAAAACAAAAAAAGATGACTTCAAAGTCATCTTTAATAAATCAATTATTTTAAAGCTTCTTTAGCTTTTGATACTAATTCAGCGAATGCTTTTTCATCTGAAATAGCTACTTCAGAAAGCATTTTACGGTTAATATTGATGTCTGCTTTTTTCAAGCCGTTCATTAATCTTGAATAGCTCATGTCATGTTGACGTGCAGCTGCATTGATACGTGTAATCCATAATTTACGGAAGTCACGTTTACGTTGACGACGGTCACGGAAAGCGTATTGACCTGATTTCATTACTTGTTGTTTTGCTACTTTATATAATGTGTGTTTAGCACCGAAGTAACCTTTAGCTAATTTAATCGTTTTTTTACGACGTGCTCTTGTTACTGTTCCACCTTTAACTCGTGGCATATTAAATTCCTCCTTAGATATAACAATGATTTATCATTCGTTTATTAATGACAATTATTTTTTATAAGCTAATAATTGTTTTACGCGTTTCATATCGCTTTTAGAAACTAATTTAGCTTTACGTAATTTACGTTTTTGTTTAGTGTTTTTATTTGCGAATAAGTGAGATGTGAAAGCTCTTGAACGTTTTAATTGACCTGAACCAGTTCTTTTAACACGTTTAGCTGCTCCACGGTGAGTTTTCATTTTTGGCATGATTCATTTCCTCCTAATAATAATGAATTATTTTTCGTTAACAGGCGCTAACATGATAAACATTTGACGCCCTTCCATTTTAGGTTTCTGTTCAACAGTGGCAATATCTTTACATTCGTCAGCGAATTTTTCTAATACGCGTTGACCAATTTCTTTATGCGTAATTGCACGACCTCTAAAACGAATAGAAACTTTACATTTATCGCCTTTAGATAAGAATTTACGACCATTTTTCAACTTAGTTTGGAAATCGTGTTCCTCAATTGTTGGACTTAAGCGTATTTCTTTAACATTGATAACTTTTTGTTTCTTTTTCATTTCTTTTTCTTTTTTCTGTTGTTCGAATTTATATTTACCATAATCCATGATTCTCGCAACAGGTGGTTTAGCATTTGGTGCTACAACTACTAAATCTAATTCAACACGTTCAGCCATTTCTAATGCTTCTCGTTTTGATTTAACACCAATTTGGTCACCATTTTGGCCAATTAAACGTAATTCTTTAGCGCGAATCTTTTCGTTAACTTGCGTTTGATCTTTTGCTATGGTTGACACCTCCCAAAATTTTACGAAATTTTCCAAGCAAAAAGAGCGAGCATAGAATGCCCGCTCTTCTCTCATACACATATAATGTGTGACATGATTAACCTGCCAACTGCTTAATGCGTCGCTACAGGTGAGAAACGGGTGTTTCTACTTGGTACGTTTCGTATTCAACGTTATTAATCATATCAGTGTATGTGGTATAAGTCAACAAGTATTTTTAATTTAATGATGTTTTACTTCATCCATTGATACATCTTGTCTTAAGTCTACTTTATCCAATGGAATCATCTTAGTTTTATATCTCAATTTATGATAAATAAAGAACACTAAGAATACTGGAATACCCATGTATGTGATAACAAATCGATTTAAATCAAAATGACCTGTTTTAATGAAATCAACATCTTGCCCAATGATAACAATCACACAAAGTATCCCTGCAAAAATTGGACCGAATGGGAACCATTTTGCTTTATATTTTAATTCTCTCTTACTGTGATGTTGTTTTTCAAATGCGCGTCTAAATCTATAATGACTAATCGCAATACCAACCCATGCGATAAAGCCTGTCATACCACTTGCAGCAACAATATATTCATATGCGTCACCACTTAGTTTTTGGACTAAGAAAATAATAACAACTAAAATCGCTGTCGCAAATAATGATAAGTATGGCACACCATATTTATTCGTTTTACCAAATGAATGGAAAGCTAATTTATCTTTACTCATAGAATATAACATTCGTGTTGATGCATACATACCTGAGTTACCTGCAGATAATACAGAAGTTAAAATAACTGCATTCATAAATGATGCTGCAAAGGCTAAACCAGCATTTTTAAATACAAGTGTAAAAGGTGACGTAGCAATATTGTCATCGCCACCCATTAAAGCATTGCTATCATAAGGAATTAACATACCAATAACAAATATCGCTAAAATATAGAATAGTAATATTCTCCAGAATACTTGTTTAATGGCTTTTGGAACTGCGCGCTCTGGATTTTCAGATTCTCCAGCAGTAATACCAATTAATTCAGTACCTTGGAATGAGAATCCAGCAACTAAGAATACACCTAGAATTGATAGTAAACTGCCGCCTAGGTTGCCACCTAAAATAGGTCCTTCACCCTTAGTAAATGTATCAAAGCCTACAAATTCGCCACCCATGATACCTAATATCGTTAACAAACCAATGACGATAAAGATGATAACTGTTACGACTTTGATTAATGCGAACCAATATTCACTTTCTCCATAAACTCTCACTGATAAAGAATTCAAAGCGAATATAATGACTAAGAAAATGCAACTCCATATCCAAGCTGGAATGCCAGCCATAGGTGTCCAATATTGAATAACTTGAGCAGCTATTGTAACATCCGCTGCAACTGTAATAACCCAGTTAAACCAATAATTCCATCCTAACGCAAATCCTAAAGATGGATCTACGAATCGTGTTGCATAAGTACTGAATGATCCAGAAACCGGTAGATATGTTGCCATTTCACCAAGAGATGTCATTAGGAAAAACACCATCGCACCTATAATGGCATATGCAATTAAAGCACCTAATGCACCAGCATCATGTATTGCACCACCAGATGTCATGAATAATCCAGTTCCTATACAACCTCCCATAGCGATCATAGAAATATGGCGATCTTTCAATCCTCTTTTGATACCGTCATTTTGACTTTCAACTTTTCTCATAGAAGCTCCCTTTCTTACAGTAGAGGCTAACTAAAATCGTTTTGTTGTGTTATGCGATGATTATGAACGCATTCAATTAATACTTTCAAACCATTTTTCATACTTTTTAAAGCACATAAAAATGGTTGCATACCTTAAGATATGCAACCATTTGCTTAATCTATTTCGGTAGCACATCACAAATTGTGACAGTACAGTTTCTGTTCGATAACTGTCCCAACAAATGATCTTTAAGGATATCATTCATTTCGGCATCTTTACCTTTCACACTTTCAACATACGTTCCCTAATAACTTCTGAAGTGTTACTCATTAAAAACGCAACCTCTAACTCATTTTTATTTAACTATATAGTAATATACATTATGCTGTCTTTTTTATCAAGACTATCTGCGTTTTTTCAAACGAATTTCATCAACTAAATTCCAAATGAATTCATCTTTTTCAACTGTGTCTTGATCTTGAGAACCATACTTACGTACATTAACCTCGTTATTTTCAACTTCTTTATCGCCTACTACAACTTGATAAGGTATTTTTTGCATTTGGGCTTCACGTATTTTGTAACCCATTTTTTCATTACGGTCATCAATTTCTACACGAACACCTTGTGATTTTAATTCATCTTGTAAATTTCTAGCATAATCATAATGTAAGTCTACATTAACTGGGATAATTTCAACTTGTTTTGGTGCTAACCATGTTGGGAAGGCACCTTTTGTTTCCTCAGTTAAGAAGGCTACGAAACGTTCCATAGTTGAAACGACACCACGATGAATAACGACTGGTCGATGATTTTCACCATCACTACCGATGTAAGTTAATTCAAATCTTTCTGGTAATAAGAAATCAATTTGCGCAGTAGATAATGTTTCTTCTTTACCCATAGCAGTTTTAACCTGTACGTCTAGTTTTGGACCGTAGAATGCCGCTTCACCAATCGCTTCAACGTATGGTAATCCCATCTCATCAACCGCTTCTTTTAGCATAGTTTCAGCTTTATTCCACATTTCATCGTCATCCATATATTTCTCTTTGTCTTCAGGATCTCTGTAACTTAATCTAAATGTATAATCTTCAAAGCCAAAGTCTCTATATACTTCTTGAATCATATTTACAACACGTTTAAACTCATCTTTGATTTGATCAGGTCTTACAAAAATGTGAGAATCATTTAAAGTCATTCCACGTACACGTTGTAATCCTGATACGGCACCACTCGCTTCATATCTATGCATAGTACCTAACTCAGCAATACGAATAGGTAATTCACGATAAGAATGTGGACGGTTGTTATAAACCATCATATGATGCGGACAGTTCATAGGTCGTAATACCATCTCTTCTGTTTCATCTAATTTCATTGGTGGGAACATATCATCTCTATAATGGTCCCAGTGTCCAGACGTTTTATATAACTCCACATTTGCTAATACAGGTGTATAAACATGGTCATATCCCATACTTACCTCTTTATCAACAATGTAGCGTTCAATTTCACGACGGATTGTAGCACCGTTTGGTAACCATAATGGTAATCCAGCCCCTACTAATTGGTTATTAGTGAATAGTTCTAAATCTTTACCAATACGGCGATGATCTCGTTCACGACGTTCTTCAAGCATTTCTAAATGTGCTTTTAAATCTTTTTTATCGAAAAAGGCTGTACCATAAATACGTTGTAACATTTTATTATTGCTGTCTCCACGCCAATAGGCACCAGCAGTTGAAAGTAACTTAAATTCTTTAATTTTAGAAGTTGAAGGAACGTGCACACCGCGACATAAATCCGTAAATTCACCTTGAGAATATAACGTTACACTCTCATCTTCGGGAATAGCATCGATTAATTCTAATTTATATGGATCATCTTTGAAGAAAGCTTTGGCTTCATCTCTAGATACAACTTTGCGTTCAATTTTATGATTTTCATTAACAATTTGTTTCATTGTTTTTTCAATTTTTTCAAAGTCATCTGATGAAACTTTTTCGTCCATATCAAAATCATAATAAAAACCGCCATCTATAACCGGTCCAACACCAAATTTCACATCACCGTATAAACGTTTTAAAGCTTGAGCCATTAAATGCGCAGTAGAATGGCGTAAAACTTCAAGTGCTTCATCACTACCAGGTGTTACAATTTCAATACTTCCATCTTCTTCTAATGGTCTTGTTAAATCCACCATTTGATTATTAAATTTACCAGCCACAGCTTTTTTTCTTAATCCTGGGCTAATTGATTGTGCTATATCTTCAGTTGTTGTTCCTTTATCAAACGCTTTCGAATTACCATCTGGAAATTGAACATTGATTTGATCCATTTATAAAACCTCCGTAATTAAATTCTATTTTCGTTGAAATAAAAAAACTCGCCCCCCTAAAAAAGGGACGAGTTTGTCGTGGTACCACCCTAGTTATTTAGCAATTGCTAAACATCTTTGCTTAAGATAACGGTCTTGAGCCGGGCATTGATTACCAATACCTAATAATGAAGGAGTAATAACTTAATATGTTAGCTAAATTCTCATCCTAAATATTAGCTCGCTGTATAACATGGATTAAATTATCATATCTTCAACTATTTCAACGATTAAGATTTATCTTAATTATACAATAGTTATTTTAAATTTCAATTGTTTCTTAAATTTTTACCATCTAAATAATATGGTGTTGACAATGTTTTAATTCTTTCTATAATTCTAGCTGCTTTCGTTTCTTCTGCACCTTCACGCGTAATCGATAAATGATGCTCTAACTCGTCAAAATTTAAATTTGATGAGAAAAATGTTGGAAGTTCTTGGACCATTCGATAGTGTAACAATGGACCAATCACTTCATCTCTCACCCATGGTGTCACTTCTTCTGCGCCAATATCATCTATCATTAATATATTTGCTTCTCTTATGCGTTGTAACTTAGTTTCGTAACTACCATCTTTGAAACCACTTTTAAGCGTACGAATATATTCAGGTAAATAAACAATCGTTGAGGCGATACTTTTAGCTTTAAGTTGGTTTGCAATTGCACCTAAGATAAACGACTTACCAGTTCCAAATGGACCATGAATATACATACCTTTTACCTTCTCGCCATTAACTAATTGCTTGCACATATCATTCGCATGTTTAGCGATAGCTAGTCGATGTATATCTGAATCGTAGATATCTTTCATCTTAGCGTTTAATGTATCGCGTTGCATATGGTGTGAAGTTATTAAATGCGCATTGAATTTTTCTTCATCATGTTTAATTTTACATGGACACATATTATAACGAATTTTTATTCTATGATTCTCCACATATAATTCAGGAACATGTCCTTTTACAAAATTCGGACAGTGTTCGTAATCATGACCATCATAAATCTTTTGTTGATCTTTATACTCTTGTAATACATTCATATCATTATCAATGATGTCGTTCGTCAATTCAGATTGATGCTGATTTAAGAATGCTTTTACAGCAGGGTCATTTATGACTTGCTGCTTGATCTTAGCAATTCGTTTCTCTAAATCTCCATTTGCCTTGATAATACTATTAAATGACTTCATTTAATCCTCCTCCCAATCACGTATGAGCTGTTCACGGAATGCAGCGCGTTCTTTTTCAAAACGTTCCTGTTCTTCTTTGGTTAGTGCTTTTTCCTGTTTTTCCTGTCCTCTATTTTTCAACCATTTTGGCGTTTTCTCTCTAGAAACAATTTCTCGAGATTTAACATATCTTTTTCTTGATTGAGATTTATCGTTGCCTTTGTAATCGGCTTTTTGCTCACTAGCTTTTAATGCGTAGTCATATGCCTCTTTTGCAGACTTAATGCCCAATTTCTTCCAGTTTGATGCAATTTCTAAAATGTATGTCTTTGGTAATTTCATATCATTTTTTAACATGACAAATTGAAGCAAAATATTTATAACACCAAAGTTTAACTTTTCTCTTTCGATTAATTCTTCAACCATTTTCTTTTGTTGGAATGTTGGCTCTGATCCAGACCAAGATGTCAACATATCAATCGGGCTCGTCTCCTCTAACAATTGCAACCAATCATTATCTGTAGTGACTTGTTCTGACGATGTAGCTTGACGAATATTAGTAGCTTCACTTTGGCTTTCACCGCTACCTTTTGGTTCCAACTCAGGTAATTGTTGATTATGTTCAATCAAATAATATGAACGGGCATGTTTTCTAATTTCTTCATGCGATAACTGTTGATTACTTGTAATTGAATTTAAAATAATACGCTTCATAGCATCTTCTGTTAAACCATATAATGTCGCTAATTGAACTATTAAAACTTTAGTTTCTTTAGTAATAATTTCATCGCTAATAAAATGATTACGTAGCATCTCTTTTAAAATTTCAAAATCAAACGACACATTAGATAAATCAATACCATTGTACGACTTTTCTTTTTTTATTGATGATGCATCTACAGGAACATTAGCATGAGGTACTTTAAATACATCAGTAAATTTCCGCGTAACTTGTTGAAAGCCATTTAAATCAGGTTTTTGCTTTTTAAAATAATTTTTTAGGCTTTTATAACGTTGTTTATCAACTTGATTATATAAGTAAACAGATAACATAGGATCATTAAAAAATTGATATGCCGTAGGTGGCTGTACTAATTCATAAATGAAAAATGATTGTTGTTCATCGTGATTTACATATGTTTTAATCAAACCGATTGCTTCTAATAAATCCATGTATTGACGAAATTCTGCCAAATTCAATTTTAATTCATTCATGATTGTATAATGCGTTAATGTTTCATCACTGTTCACAAATTGGTTCATAAAGTGATATGTACCTATAGCTTGTGCGCCTATTAAGGGCATGTACAATCGATTAAGTATCTCCAAATGATTATGATTAAATTGGAACTGACGATACACTTTATAACCGTCATGCGGGCTTAAACCATACTCATATGAGTGCAAACTCATTTATATATCACTCCGTTTATTATCATTCAAGATGCCTTGCATTGATGCTAATAATTGATCAACATCTTTAAATTCTTTATATACTGAAGCAAATCTTACATAAGATACTTGATCAACATGCATTAATAAATTCATTACATGTTCTCCGATATCTCTAGAAGAAATTTCTGTTTGGCCGCTATCACGTAATTGCCATTCAACCTTATTCGTAATATCCTCTAATTGCTGATAACGTACAGGTCGCTTCTCACATGATCTAACAAGTCCATTCAATATTTTCTCTCTTAAAAATTGTTCTCGCGTCCCATCCTTCTTAACCACAATTAATGGACTTACTTCTATATGTTCAAATGTCGTAAATCGAGTGCCACAATTTTCACATTCTCTTCTACGTCTAATTGCATTAGCATCATCTGCATGTCTTGAATCAACAACACGCGAATGCGTTGAACTACATTTTGGGCATTTCATTTCTTTCACCCTCTTGAATAGATTATGATTCATTATACTATAAAAGCATTCTAGACAAAAGAAGTCTAATGCGCATTAAAAAAACACTAAAATTTAAAAAATTAATAAAAATTCTAATTTACGTATAACCTATACCTTAATTTCTAATACTATGTAAAAGGTTTGTATCTAAATGATATAAAACAAAAAAGCGAGACTATTTAATCTTAGTTAAAAGATTTAATAGTCTCGCGATATTCGACTGTTAAAATTTATTATTTCGCAGTCGCAACATTTTCAGAACCAATTAATTTGGCAATTTGTTGAGCAACTTCAACTACTCTATTTGAATAACCCCACTCGTTATCGTACCATGCAATCACTTTTACTTTATTATCACCCATTACAATTGTGTTTTGAGCATCGATGACTGCTGAATTAGGGTTAGTATTAAAGTCCATTGAAACTAAAGGTGCATCTTCCACATCAAGAATACCATCTAAACCTGCATTACGGAATGCATCGTTAACTTGTTCTGCTGTTACGTTTTCTTTTAAATCAACAACTAAATCAACAAGTGAAACGTTTTTAGTTGGTACACGTAAAGCTAAACCATGAAGTTTACCTTCTAATTCTGGTAGTACTTCTTTTAAAGCTTTAGCAGCACCAGTTGACGTTGGTATAATACTTTCGTTACAAGAACGTGCGCGACGTAAGTCTTTATGTGGATTATCTATATTGTTTTGATCATTTGTAATTGCATGAACTGTTGTCATAAGTCCATTAACAATACCAAATTCATCATTTAAAACTTTAGCTACCGGTCCAATACAGTTTGTTGTACAAGACGCATTACTAAAAATGTCATACGCTTCAACATCTAATTGATTATCATTTACCCCTTTAACTACCATTTGTACATGTCCACCTTTAGATGGTCCAGTTAATAATACTTTTTTAGCCCCAGCTTTGATATGTCCAATCGCTTTGTCACCATGATTAAATTTACCCGTAGCTTCAATAACGATATCAATATCTAACGCTTCCCAAGGTAAATTTTCAGGGTTACGGTCAGACACAAGTTTAATATCATGTCCATCGACACGGATACCATTCTCAATAGGTTCAACTTTCTTATCGAATCTACCATGAGTAGTATCATAATTAATTAGATGCGCAATTGTTTCAGGTGGATAGCTTGCGTTAATCGCTACAATATTTAAGTCTTCTTTATGTAAAGCGATTCTTAACACCATTCTACCAATTCTACCCATACCATTAATTGCTATATTTGTTGACATTTAAAGCACCCCTTGATTGTTTGTTTATATGTTATACTTTATAAAATTAGTGTAACATAATAACGGAAATTTGAAAGCGTTTTCTGATGATTTTAAAAAATTTTTTTAAGCTGATTATTTTAAATTAGCAAAAAGCTCTAATAAACGTAATAATGCAAAAATTAAAGTTTAAGCATGTTTCGTCTACTAGAGCTATAATTTATAAATTGAGTCACATAGAATTTATATTTCTCTATTGATAAACCCTTTTTCAGTTAATAGTTGTTCTAAATTTTGTTTAAGTTCTAACTTATCTCCTAGGTTATCAATAACATGATCTGCCATTCTACTTTTTTTATCAATTGAAATTTGGCTATATACACGTGCTTTAGCATCTTCAAGTGACAATTGATTACGTTCCATCAATCTCTCTATTTGGATGCTTTCAGATGTATAAACTAACCATACTTCATCCACCGTATCCTGTAATTCATTTTCAAAAAGGAGTGGAATATCCATAATGACATCATAACCTTGATTAAGATAGTTTTGTTTCCCTTTTTCCATTATTTCTCTGACTATTGGATGCACGATATCATTTAACTCGATGCGCTTTTCTGGATGATTAAACACAATTTCTCCTACGTATTGACGATCCATTTCACCTTCATCTGTGATAGCACGTTCACCAAAAGCAGTACGCACTTGTTCTAAACCTTTCGTTCCTTTTGCAACAGCTTGTCTTGAAGCGATGTCAGCATCTACAACCTTAAAACCATATGCTGTCAATAATTCAGAAACTGTTGATTTACCTGTGGCAATACCACCTGTTAATCCTATTACTTTTGGCATAAATATTCACTCACCTTTATTTCTGACAATGTGGGCAAAAATGACTATTACGTGTAGCCACTACCTTTTGCTCAATGTCATGCCCACAAACGTTACATGTCTTTTGTTTATATACATTTAAATGTAATTGCATTTCTCCTGTTTTACCATCTGCATGACGATAATCTGAAATGCTAGTACCACCGTTGTTTATACCCTCTTTTAACACTTCTTGAACATAGTAAAACAACATTTGACGTTCTTGGTCTGAAGTTTGTTTAACTTTCCGATCTGGTAATACACCTGCTCTAAACAAAGCTTCACACGCATAAATATTGCCACATCCTGCTATCATCTTATGATCAAGTAGCATTTGTTTAATGGGTTTATTTTGATATTTTTTAAGTTTAATACGATTTAAAAAGTGATTTAATGCATCATCATTAAATGGTTCAGGTGCAATATCAAGAAAAGCAGGGTAATCTTGGAAAGACGCCAAATTTCTTAACTCACCAAATCGTCTGATATCCGAATATACTAGTTGTTTACCATTATCTAAGTGAAATACAACATGCCAATGTTTTCGATAATTTGGTGTACTAATATCCGATAATTTATCAACGATAAAAAAGCCTCCCGCCATACCTAAATGACTTAATATAATACGTTGAGTTTGGTTTTTTTGAATTGTGAAAACAATATATTTACTTCTACGTTCCACAGATTGAATAGCATACCCTTCGCTATTCAATCGGAACCCATCCAAGTTGATACCTTTAATGATGGTCTCTTTTCCATGTTGTTTTCCTTCTATAACTTTACTCGAAAATGTCACACTTTTAATTGTCGCATTTAAGATATAAGGTTCAATCCCTCTCTTTACATGTTCAACCTCTGGCAATTCTGGCATTTCTAATTCCTCTTTCTATTTTGCATCATACCATGTAGCTCCGTAGTTAGAGTCTACTTTCAGCGGTACGTCTAATTGTAGTGCGTGTTCCATAATTTCTTCAACAAATAAAATGAAATCCTCTACTTCATTTGCTGGTACCTCGAAAATCAACTCATCGTGTACTTGTAATAACAATTGCGCATGATATGACGTTTGTTTTATTTGTTTATCAAATTCAACCATTGCTAACTTAATAATATCTGCTGCACTACCTTGTATTGGCGTATTCATTGCTGTACGTTCAGCAAATCCTCTTAAATTAAAGTTTCGACTATTAATATCAGGAATATATCTACGACGATGCAATAATGTTTCGACAAATCCATCCGCTTTAGCATCTTTAACGATGTCAGACATATATTGTTTTACACCTGGAAAACTAGCTAAATAATCATCGATAAATGCTTTTGCTTTTTTTCGCGTAATATTTAAGCTTTGACTTAAACCATAATCACTAATACCGTAAACGATACCAAAGTTAACAGCTTTCGCTTGTCTTCGCATTAGCGCATCAACCTCTCCCGCTTCTACTCCGAATACTTTCATTGCAGTTGCAGTATGGACATCTCTTTCGTGAATAAATGCCTCTTTCATACTTTCATCTTGAGTGATATGTGCAAGCACACGTAATTCAATTTGAGAATAATCTGCTGATAAAATCACACTGTCATTAGAAGTGGGTTTGAAGGCTCTTCTAATTTTACGCCCTTCTTCAAGACGAACAGGTATATTTTGTAAGTTTGGATCTACACTTGATAAACGTCCCGTTTGTGCTAACGTTTGGTTGAAGCGGGTATGAATGCGATTATCATCACTAATCACTTTTTGTAATCCTTCAACATAGGTAGATTGTAATTTAGATAATTGACGATATTCTAAAATGTAATCAATAATAGGATGTTGACCTTGTAGTTGTTCTAACACATCAACCGCCGTAGAATAACCTGTTTTAGTTTTCTTAATGACTGGTAATTCCAACGTTTCAAATAGTACTACACCTAGTTGTTTAGGAGAATTAATATTAAATTCTTCTCCAGCTGCCTCATGAATATTACTGATTAATAAATCTAATTTCCCTTGTATTTCAGACTGCATTTCTTTCAAATCATTTACATCAGTGTAAATGCCAGTTTCTTCCATTTCACTCAAGATGCGCGCTAATGGAAGTTCTAAGTTTAACAATAAATCTATTTGTTGATGAGATTTTAGTTCATCAACCATTTCAGGTTTACAAGCAAAAATTGCCTCAGTAATGGATGCAATATGCTTATCTAAAACCGAATCTTCTGGAATGTGTCGTTTTTTTCCTTTTCCATAGATTGACACATCATCTTGAACATAGTTTTGCTTATAGTTACTAACAACCGAATTAACATCTTCAATTGTTCTTGATGGATCGATAATATAACTAGCTAACATAACATCAAACACAATATTTTTAATATCAATGTCTAATCTATGTGCAACAACATATGTCTTTTTAGCATCATAAACTACCTTTTCTGTAGTTTCATTCTCTAGCCAATCAATCAGTTCTGGATAATCTTTAAGTTGATCAACAGGAATAACAATGTGATCCACGCCATTGTAGAAGCCAAATTTGAGAATAGCATCATGTAAGTAATTGGTACCATCCACTTCAATATGGATGACCGCTTCTTTTAAATCATTAAAATTAATCTTGTTGAAATCATGATGTACTTCAAATACTTTGTCTTCTTGAGATTCTTCTGATGGATTACTATCGATATCAGCTAATAATTGTTTGAATTCTAACTTTTTAAACAGTTCAATTTTATCTTGATTATCATCTTGATTATCTAATTTAGTATCTTTAAGTGCTACTTCAATTGGACTATCTTTATTTATTGTAGCCAAATCTTTACTCATGAATGCATCTTCACGACTATTCTCAAGTTTTTCTTTTAATTTTTTTCCTGAAACTGCATCTAAATTTTCATAGACACCTTCAACCGTATTAAATTGTTTCAATAATTTAATAGCTGTCTTCTCACCTACACCAGCAACACCTGGGATGTTATCAGATGTATCACCCATGAGTCCCTTCATATCAATAATTTGACTAGGTACAAGCCCATCATATTTTTCATTAATAAATTCTGGAGTATAATGATCGACATCTGTAACACCCTTTTTAGTGTAATAGATGGTTACATGATCAGTAGCGAGTTGAGTTAAGTCTCTATCTCCTGTAACAATGATTGTTTCGAATCCTTGCTCATTTGCTTCTTTGCTTAATGTACCAATGATATCATCAGCTTCGTAGTTCTCTAACTCATAATGTTTGATATGATACGTATCCAATAGTTGTCGAATATACGGGAATTGTTCACTTAATTCCGGTGGCGTGCTTTGTCTACCGCCTTTATATTCACTATATTTTGAATGTCTAAATGTAGTTTTGCCTGCATCAAACGCAACTAAAAAATGACTTGGTTGTTCTTCTCTTAAAATCTTTTCAAGTAACATTGCAAAACCATATATTGCATTCGTATGTATTCCTGCTTTGTTAGAAAGAAGTGGTAATGCATAAAATGCTCGAAAACTTAAACTATTACCATCAATTAAAACTAGTTTATTCAAAGCGTATACCTCCAGAGTGATTTTATTATATTTTAGCATATTCAGAGTTCGTTAACGAATGTATGGTTTCTTCAAAATCTTTGTTTGATTAAAAATTTCTGCAAATAAAAAAGGCACTCTCGTTTCATTAATCAATTGAATCATTGAATATGAACGAAAGGCCTTAATGGATGAAATATTATTTTTGTTCATCTATGAATGAAACTTTAAATAACGAACCTTCACCAATATTGCTTTCAACATTTATTGTACCATGATGTGCTTCGACAATATGTTTCGTTATAGACAACCCTAAGCCTGTGCCACCTGAATCTCTACTTCTCGCTTTATCTACACGATAAAATCTTTCGAAAATATGGTTTTGGTCACTCTTCTCAATTCCTATGCCAAAATCTTGAATTTCTAAGTTAACTTCAAGTCCTTTTCTATAAACTCTTACAATAACGTCACTATTTTCAAGTGAATAATTAATCGCATTTGAAAGTAAATTAGTAATGACTTGTGCCATTTTATTTTCATGTGCTTCTATGATGATATCTTTTTCAATTTCAGGCAAAATGCTAATATTTTTATATCTTGCTTGGTTTTGTAGATTATCAATTGTTGTATAAGCAAGTTCTGAGAGATTCACAAACGATGTTTCTATCTCAGTTTGTTGTTCGATATGAGATAAATCTAATAGGTCCGCAACAAGAGACTCAATCCGATTAGATTCTTTTAAAATGATATTTAAAAACATATCAAGCGACTCTTCATCGTTTTTTGCACCTTCAATTAATGTTTCAGCAAAACCTTTAATAGAAGTAATAGGCGTTTTAAGTTCATGAGAAACGTTTGCCACAAATTCACGTCGTAAGTTTTCTAATTTTTTAAGATTTGTAATGTCATGCATAACAACAACCATACCTTGTAATTTCTTTTTAGATTTACTAAGTATCGGAACACAAGATAGATCAAAATATTTATGATGAAAGTTATTTAATACAATTTCAATTTGATCATAGAGTGACTTTTCAGTTTTAAAACTTTCTAAAATCAATTGTTGAATTTTCGTATCTAAATATGAGGTATACTTTTTATTTTCAACCTTACCATTTGGTCTAAACAAATCATAATAGGCGTGGTTTGCAACTACAATTTCGCCATGTTTGTCAATCATTAAAACGGAACTTGGAATATTTTCTAATGTAGTTTTTAAACGATTGGATTGCATTTTTTGCTTATTATTAAGCTTTTGTAAGCGTCTAGCCAAATCATTAGTTGTAACAAACAGTGCTTTGGTCTCCTTGACATTACTTTCAGGCACGCGAACATGATAATAGCCATCAGCGATTAATGAAGTCGCATAAGTAACCTCATTAATCGGTCTAATATATGTACGATGAATGCTTCTAACTGCCAAATATATTGCTAAAAGAACAATAATTCCAATTAAAGATAAATACTTCCACATACTCTTCTGTAATTCAAGAATTTCAGTATTCATCCCACTTATGTATACCGTTTTATCATTAATAACCGTTTTGAATGTATATCTAACCTGTCCATTTTCTCGATTATAAATAATATTAGACGGGTTAGCTTCATTATCAATGTTATTATTAAATTTATGCTGATTCCCTGTTTGATAAACGACTTCTCCGTTTTTAGTAATCTTAACGATTAGATTTTGATTAGCAGAAATGTTCTTTATTTCCTTATTGTCATTTTGTTTGTTTAATTTGAGGAAATTTTCGGAAACATGTTTGAGCTCAGTGACTTGCGCTGTTGATAATATTTGATAAATTGTATGATGAATAATGATGCCTAAACCAATAAAACTGATAATGGTAATTGTACTTAATAATAATAATAACCGATGATGAAATTTGAGCATTAAGCCTTAGGTCTTTCTAATTTATAACCAAGTCCACGAACAGTTTTGATTAATTTAGGTTGTTTTGGATTCTCTTCGAGCTTATCTCGCAAATGGCTAATGTGAACGTCAACAATTCGAGAATCGCCTGCGAATTCATAATTCCAAACTGAATTCAACATATGTTCACGGGTAATTACTCGCCCTTGTCTCTCTATGAGATATAATAATAATTCAAACTCTTTAGGCGTAAGTTCTAATAACTCATCATCTTTATAAACTTCAAAGAACTCAGGTCTGATTCGAATGTTCTCAATTAATATATCCTCATAATCAACATCTTCTTTTTCAATTTCACTAGCAAATTTAGATCTTCTCAAGATAGCCTTCACTCTTGCAACTACTTCTCTCGGTGAAAAAGGTTTTGTCATATAGTCATCTGCACCTAATTCTAATCCTAATACACGATCAAACTCATCATCTTTTGCAGTTAGCATTAAAATAGGAACTAAATTTTTATCAGAACGTATTGTTTTACATACTTCAATACCATCTTTTTTAGGTAACATTACATCCAAAACGACAAGTTCTGGTTGAATTTCGTTTACCTTTTCCAAAGCTTCTTCACCATCGTATGCTACTTCAACGATGTAACCAGCCGTTTCAAGATTATATTTTAATAAAGTTACAATTGATTGCTCATCGTCAACCACTAATACTTTTTGTGACATAATGTGCCTCCCTGAATAAATATAACATTTCAATTTCATTATAACGGAAGTTAAAACAAAAATAACATACAACATATTAAATTTACATAATCTTAACAATCAAATTATCTTTTTCTAATTATTGAGTATTTGTATTACTATTATTTAAATATTGTTAAGAAAATATAAAATTATTTAACTGATTTTTTAATAAAAAAAGGAATGGAACTGGATTTATTTGAATACCAAGTTCCACTCCTTTGAGTGATAGCAACTTTGAGAAAGGGTTTAAATAAAGCCTCACTCAAATGTATCGCTAACTATCTAATTATCATGATTTAACTAAGATTATTTTGTATAAACAACTAAGCCTTGTTCACTGATTGACTTATTTTAAGTTTTTAATTAATTCATCAGCGAAATCTGAAGTAGATACTTCAGTAGCGCCATCCATTAAGCGTGCAAAATCATAAGTTACAACTTTAGATGCGATTGTCGCTTCAATTGCATCAGTAATCTTATCAGCAGCTTCTTGCCAGCCTAAATGTTCTAACATTAACACTGAACTTAACAATTCAGAAGATGGGTTAACTTTATTTAAACCAGCATATTTAGGTGCTGTACCATGTGTTGCTTCAAAAATAGCGTGACCAGATTCATAGTTAATGTTGGCACCAGGTGCAATACCAATACCACCTACTTGAGCGGCTAAAGCATCTGAAATATAGTCACCGTTAAGATTCATTGTAGCAACAACATCATGTTCAGCTGGACGAGTTAAAATTTGTTGTAAGAAAATGTCAGCAATAGAATCTTTAATAATGATTTTTCCATCTTGTTCTGCTTTTTCTTGCGCTTGATTAGCTGCATCTTTACCATCTTGTTCAACTATTTCGTCATATTGTTGCCATGTAAATACTTTATCAGCAAATTCATTATGTGCTACATCATAGCCCCATTGTTTGAATGCACCTTCAGTAAATTTCATGATATTACCTTTATGAACAAGCGTTACCGTTTTACGGTCATTATCGATTGCATATTGGATTGCTGCTCTAACTAATCGCTCAGTACCTTCTTTAGAAACTGGTTTGACACCAATACCTGAAGTTTCTGGGAATCGAATATTCGTAGCACCCATTTCATTTTGTAAGAAATCAATTATTTTTTTAACTTCATCAGTACCTTCTTTAAATTCAATACCAGCATAAATATCTTCAGTATTTTCACGGAAGATTACCATATCTACATCTTGTGGACGTTTAACAGGTGAAGGTACACCTTTGAACCAGCGTACTGGACGTAAGCACGTAAATAAGTCTAGCTCTTGACGTAAAGCAACATTTAATGAACGAATACCACCACCGATTGGCGTAGTTAATGGTCCTTTAATCGCAATTAAATATTCTTTTATTGTATCTAATGTTTCTTGAGGTAACCATTCACCAGTTTCATCATAAGCTTTTTGACCAGCTAGAACTTCTTTCCATTCAATACGTTTCTCACCGTTATAAGCTTTTTCAACAGCTGCATCGATAACACGGCTTGCTGCTTTCCAAATATCTGGTCCAATACCATCACCAATTATAAAAGGAATAATTGGTTCATTAGGGACGTTTAATCCATCATTTAATCTTGTAATTTTTTCAGCTGACATAATTTTACCTCCAAATATTGTGAATCTATTTGACTTTATTATTTATCTTTCTTCAATTGGTATATACTTACGATCTGTTTCACCGATGTAATTTGCTCTTGGACGCATAATTCTGTTGTCACGATATTGTTCAAGAATATGCGCAGTCCAACCTGATGTACGACTTACTGCGAATATAGGCGTAAATAAATCATGTGGGATATCCATACTATGATATACCGTAGCACTGAAGAAATCGACATTAGGAATAAGGCCTTTTTCTTCTTTCATACGTTTTTCAATAGCAATTGAAATATCATATAATTCGTTTCTACCCGTTTCAGAAGTAATTTTACGGCTCATCTCACGTAAATATTTGGCTCTAGGATCTCCGTCTTTATAAACTCTGTGACCGAATCCCATAATTTTTTCTTTGTTTTTGAATTTTTCATCTAAGTAAGCATCCACTTCATCTACTGATTTAACATCAGAAAGCATGCTCATAACTTGTTCATTCGCACCACCATGTAATGGTCCTTTTAATGAACCTACTGCAGCTGCAATGCCTGAATACATATCAGATAAAGAAGAAACGGCACAACGAGCTGTAAATGCAGAAGCATTAAGCTCATGGTCTGCATGCAATACTAAAGCTTTATTAAATGCTTCAACTTCAGTATCTGTAGGTAATTCCCCTCTTAGCATATATAGGAAGTTCGCTGCATAGCCTAAATCAGGATTTGGTTTAATAGGTTCTTTTCCTTCACGAACACGCGCAAACGCTGTAACTAAAGAAGCAATTTTAGCTTGAATACGAATGGCTCTTTCTTTTCTATTTTCTTCTGTTTCATTTTCAGCATCAGGATCGAAGTGTGCAATATATGATACAGATGTACGTAATGCCGTCATAGGATGCACATTATCCGTCGCATATTCTTCAAAATGTTTATAAACTCTCGGATTTAAAGTCATATAATGATTTAGTTTTTCTCTCAATGCATCTAATTCATCTTGTGTTGGTAGTCTATAGTTCCATAATAAGAACACGACTTCTTCAAACAATGCATTTTCTGCTAAATCATCAATATCATATCCCGCATATGTTAATTGACTATCGATAATTGAACTGATTTTTGTTTCAGCTGCAATTACCCCTTCTAAACCTTTTTGTAATTCTGCCATAAGTAATTCCCCTTTTCTTATACATAATGTAATGGCTTTCAAGTATCATTATAGCCAAACAAATAACTTTTGTGAACGATTATATATCGCTCAATAAATGGTATTTAACTTTAATTTAATAGACTTATTTTTACTCAAATACCCAATAAACGCCATTATATAAGCATTCAATCCAATTCAAATTATGTAATTAATGAGAAAATATTGAAAATTTCATTTTTATTATCAAGCTTGATTACAATTATTTAATCAAAATTTAAAGGAATTTTTAGAAAATATTAGAAAAATAATTGTCGAATTGAACATATAGGTGCATAATAATATTAATTAAATGTAAGGGAGTTGTCTTATGGCTGAAGAAAAATTACAAAGAGGATTGAGTAATCGTCATGTGCAATTGATTGCTATTGGCGGCGCTATTGGTACTGGGTTATTCTTGGGAGCAGGACAAACCATAGCAATGACTGGTCCATCTATTCTATTAACTTATATTATTATAGGTTTCATGTTGTTCATGTTTATGAGAGGCTTAGGTGAGATTATTATTCAAAATACTCGCTTCAAATCTTTTGCCGACGTGACAAATGAATACATAGGACCGTTTGCTGGTTTCGTTACTGGTTGGACATATTGGTTATGTTGGATTATAACAGGTATGGCAGAAGTTACAGCGGTTGCTAAGTACGTTAGTTTCTGGTTCCCTGCAATTCCTAACTGGATCAGTGCATTATTTTGTGTACTTATATTAATGCTATTTAATTTACTAAGTGCTAAATTATTTGGCGAATTAGAATTCTGGTTCGCTATTATCAAAATCATAACAATTATTGCTTTAATTGTTGTAGGTTTAGTGATGATTTTAATTGCTTATAAAACACAATTTGGACATGCTAGTTTCACAAATTTATATAAACATGGCATATTTACTAATGGTGCATCTGGTTTCTTTATGTCATTCCAAATGGCGTTATTCTCATTCGTAGGTATTGAAATGATTGGTGTTACTGCCGGTGAAACTAAAGACCCAGAAAAAACAATTCCAAAAGCGATTAATGCTGTACCTTTGAGAATTTTAGTATTCTATGTGGGTGCATTAGCAGTTATCATGTCTATTATCCCTTGGGATAAAGTTGATCCTAATGAGAGTCCATTCGTTAGATTATTCTCTTTAATAGGTATTCCTTTCGCTGCTGGATTAATCAACTTTGTAGTACTTACTGCGGCAGCTTCATCTTGTAATAGTGGTATATTCTCAAATAGCCGTATGCTATTCGGATTATCTGAACAAGACCAAGCACCACCAATCTTTAGAAGTACAAATAAAAATGGTGTTCCTCATTTTGCTATCATTGGTTCATCAGCATTATTATTAGTTACAGCGTTATTAAACTATATTTTCCCTGACGCTACATTAGTGTTTACGTATGTAACTACTATTTCGACTGTATTATTTATTATCGTATGGGCATTAATTATTATTGCTTATATTAATTATCACAGAAAAAATCCAGAGTTACATAAAACTGTATCTTATAAACTTCCTGGTGGTAAATATATGGGTTATGCGATTTTAGTATTCTTCTTCTTAGTATTTTGTTTATTATTTGTAAATGAAACAACTAGAAATGCTATCTTCCTAACTCCTATATGGTTTGTACTATTAGGTTTAATGTACTTAAGATATAGACAAGTTGCAAAACGTACTAGATAGTTGAAACATTGATTAAGACCTAAAAAGGCCAGTAGATGAATTGATAATAATTCATCTACTGGCCTTTTATTGTTATAACTACTGTTAAAATTGTGTCTATGTCGGCTCGAAGCTCAATCTATAGTTTCTTTAATATTAGCTTCGAATTCATCCAATAGCGCACGTGCTTCATCAACAGACTCTGTACTCATTAATTGATGACGTAATTGGCTAGCACCTTTGATACCTTTTACGTAAATCTTGAAAAATCTTCGTAAACTTTTGAACTGTTGACTTTCATCATTACTATATTTTTCAAACAATGTTAAATGCAATCTAAATAGATCCAATAATTCTTTACTTGAGTGTTCACGAGGTTCTTTTTCAAAAGCAAAAGGATTATTAAAAATCCCTCTACCAATCATAACGCCATCTACACCATATTTGGTCGCAAGTTCTAGTCCAGTTTGTCTATCAGGAATGTCACCATTAATCGTTAGTAACGTATTTGGGGCAATCTCATCTCTTAACTCTTTAATCGCTTCAATTAATTCCCAATGAGCATCTACTTTACTCATCTCTTTACGCGTTCTGAGATGGATTGATAAGTTTGCAATTTCTTGTTCAAAAACATGCTTCAACCAATCTCTCCACTCATCGATATCGTAATATCCTAGACGTGTTTTTACACTTACTGGTAAGCCTCCTGCTTTTGTTGCTTGAATAATTGCTGCCGCAGTTTCTGGTCTTAGTATTAAACCAGACCCCTTTCCTTTCTTAGCCACATTAGCAACAGGACATCCCATATTTAAATCTATACCTTTAAATCCCATGTCCGCTAAACCAAAGCTCATCTCTCTAAATTGCTCTGGCTTATCTCCCCATATATGGGCTACCATTGGCTGTTCATCTTCACTAAAAGTCAACCTTCCACGTACACTATGGATACCTTCTGGATGACAAAAACTTTCAGTGTTAGTGAATTCAGTGAAAAAAACATCAGGTCTTGCTGCTTCACTCACAACATGACGAAAAACAATATCAGTTACATCCTCCATTGGTGCCAAAATAAAAAAAGGACGTGGTAATTCACTCCAAAAATTTTCTTTCATAATTATTAAACCTTCTTATATTAATATCTCTAATTTTATCCATGCTATATTACCATAAAAAATAAACTTATTCAAAATGTAGTTTTCTAAGTTACCTAAACTTCTAAGCAAAAACAGAACGGGAGTGGCACAGTGTTCACTGTCTCACTCCCGTATCGAAGACTAAAATATTGAAAAACATCTTTCACAAAAATATTCCAATTCTAGTCAACTACTGTGGTTTAGCAATGTAGCATAAATAATATATTTTATATTGTACACTTTAGCTAATCATAATGATTCTTTAAGCGTATTATACACTACGCAATTGTGCTTTTATCATCAAAGATTAAAGAACATTTGCATACCCTTCAAAGATTTTACCTTGGGCTGCATCGACGGTTACTAAGATACCATCTTTTAATTCTTTAGTCGCATTTTCAACACCAATAATTGTTGGAATGCCTTTTTCAAGACCAATAATTGCACTTGGTGAAGTGATACCATTTTCTTCTGTGATTAAGCCAACCGCTTGTTCAATGTAAGGTACTAATGTTTCATCTACAGAGTTTGTTACAATAATTGACTCACTTAAATCTACACCTTCTAAATCGTTTGCACTGTTTGCAACTATTGTTTTACCAACAACAGATCCACGACCTACACCTTGACCTTTAGCAATTTCATCGCCAACTAAATGTAATTTCATCATGTTAGTTGTACCTTTTTCACCAGTAGGTACACCAGCAGTGATAATGATTAAGTCACCATTTGTAACACGACCCGTTTCGACTGCTGTTGCAACTGCATTATTTAATAAGTCATCCGTAGTTTTACGTCCTTTTTTAATGACAGGATATGCACCCCAAACTAAAGCTAATTGACGCGCAGTATGTTCACTTGGTGTAACTGCAATAATATCTGAATGAGGACGATATTTTGAAATTGTTACAGCTGTAGAACCACTTTCAGTTGCCGCAACAATCGCTTTAACATTTAAGTTTAATGCAGTATGTGCAACTGATACACCAATAGCGTTAACTAATGAAGTTTCTACTAATTTAGTACGGTCTGATAATAATTTTTTGTAATCTTGAGCAGCTTCAGCAGAAACAGCAATATTTCTCATTGTTTTAACAGCTTCTTCAGGATATAAACCTGCAGCAGTTTCACCTGAAAGCATCACAGCGTCAGTACCATCATAGATCGCATTGGCAACGTCACTTGCTTCTGCTCTAGTTGCACGTGGATTACGTTGCATTGAATCTAACATTTGTGTTGCAGTAATAACTGGTTTACCTAATTTATTACATTTTCTAATTAAATCTTTTTGTACGATTGGTACTGATTCAGGTGGTATTTCAACACCCATATCACCACGAGCTACCATTAAACCGTCAGATACTTCTAATATTTCTTCGATATTATCAATACCTTCTTGGTTTTCAATTTTAGGGAAAATAGTAATGTTATGATTATTTTCTCTTTCTAAAATTTCACGAATATCTAAAACATCACTAGGACGACGAACAAAGCTTGCTGCGATATAATCAACATCTTCTTTGATACCAAATAAGATATCGTCAGCATCTTTATCAGTAATACCAGGTAAATTAACTTTTACGCCAGGTAAGTTAACACCTTTTTTATTTTTTAATTCACCAGTGTTTAAGATATCACATTTAACTTCGCCTTTAGTTTTATCGATGTCTTTAACTTGTAATTCAACTAAACCATCATCAAGTAAGATGTATGACCCTACTTGCACATCATTAATTAAGTCTTCATAAGTTACTGAGAATTTTTCAGGTGTACCTTCAACTTGTGACATACTTACGATTACTTCTTTGCCTTTTTCAAGCATAATTAAGCCGTCTTTCATGTCATGAGTACGAATTTCAGGTCCTTTTGTATCTAATAAGATACCAATTGTTTTACCTAATCTATCTGCTACTTTACGAATCGTATCAATACGTGCTTTATGTTCTTCATGACTACCATGAGAGAAGTTCAAACGCGCTACGTTCATACCAGCTTTCATTAATTTTTCTAACATTTCTTCAGACTCTGATGCAGGTCCAATTGTACATACAATTTTAGTCTTTCTCATTTTAAAAAGCCTCCTAAATTAAATAGATAACTCTTTCGCTAATTCATAAATATCTGTATTAAATTTATGGTCGTTGCCATTGAAGATTTCATCAAATGGTGTAGCAGTCAATTTATTATTCATGATACCAACACCTTGTCCAGAACGACCTTGCATTAATAGGTCAACAGCATAACCACCTAAACGTGATGCTAATACTCTATCGGCACCTGATGGGCTACCGCCACGTTGAATGTGACCTAATACAGATACACGTGCATCAACATTAATATATTTCATCAATTGATCCGCACATTCTTGACCACTCATACTTCCTTCAGCTACCATCACGATTGAGTGTTTCTTACCACGCTTGATACCACTTTCTATCTTTTCAGCGATATCTTTAATGTCTGTATTCGCTTCTGGAACTAATATTGTTTCAGCACCTACTGATAATCCAGCCCAAAGTGCTAAATCACCACAATCACGACCCATAACTTCAACAACAAATGTTCTTGCATGACTTGAAGCAGTATCTCTGATCTTATCAACACTATCAATAATCGTATTTAATGCTGTGTCAAATCCAATAGTGAAGTCAGTACCATTAATATCATTATCAATTGTACCTGGGATACCAATTGTCTTAATATCTTTAGTTTCTTCACTAATACGTTGGGCACCTCGGTAACTACCGTCTCCTCCGACAACTACGAGTCCTTCAATACCACGTTTGTGTAAATTCTCTATACCTTTTTGTCTTACACTTGCCTCTTTAAATTGAGGACATCTTGCAGAGTAAAGGAAAGTACCTCCACGTTGAATTGTATCCCCTACTGAACCCAATTCTAATTTATGAATATTATCATCTAGCAATCCTTGATAACCTTGATAAATTCCATAAACTTCAATGTTGTTATAAATCGCCTTACGTACAACTGCTCTTACAGCAGCATTCATGCCTGGTGAATCTCCACCACTAGTTAAAACCGCAATTTTCTTCATGACGACATTCCCTTTCCTAACTAGATTTCTCTTTAATAATAAATTACCACAATTTTTTTTAGTGTTCCATCAATATAGGTGTATAAAATTGATGTAAACGTTTTATAAAGAAAATTTATAATGATACAGAAAAAAGGTGGGACAAAATTCTATACGAATTTTTCGTCCCACCCGCTTAAGAATGACAAGAACATTATAGATTATATAAGTTCTTTCATTGCTCAGTGAATTGATGCAAATTGATATTTAAATTTGAAAGTTATTATAGTCATTAATTCCTTTATTAATTTTCAATAAATGAACCAATATTTCTAAATTTCGTAAATCTATTTTCAACGAGTTCATCACTACTTAATGATTGCAATTGTTCTAATTGATTAATGAAGGCCTTTTTAATTTCAACCGCTTGTTGCTCTACATTATTATGTGCACCACATAATGGTTCATCAATAACGCTGTCTATCACTTTTAAATGATATAAATCTTTTGCAGTGATTTTCATCGTTTCGGCAGCCATTTTAGCTAATGAACTATCTTTCCATAATAGTGCTGCGGCCCCTTCTGGAGAAATAACAGAATAAGTACTATTTTCAAGCATCATAATTCTATTTGCAATGCCAATGCCGAGTGCGCCACCACTACCACCTTCACCGATGACAATTGCTATAACAGGGACTTTTAATGAAGCCATCTCTACTAAATTTCTAGCAATAGATTCACTTTGTCCTCGCTCTTCAGCAGCTTTACCTGGATAGGCACCTTTAGTATCTATAAATGTGAAGATAGGTCTATTAAATTTCTCAGCTTGTTTCATTAATCTTAAGGCTTTACGATACCCCTCAGGATGAGCCATCCCAAAGTTACGATAAATATTATCCTTAGTATCTTTACCTCGTTGTTGGCCTATTACTGTGACAGGTGTTCCATTCAAATAGCCAATCCCACCTATCATCGCAGGGTCGTCTCTAAAATTACGGTCACCATGTAATTCAATAAACGAATCAAAGATATACGGGATATAATCTAACGTTGTAGGTCTTTCTTGAAGACGTGCAATTTGTACTCTATCCCAAGGCTTGAGATTGGTATATATTTTTTTAGTTTCTCTTTCAAGTGATGCCTCAAGTAAATCAATTTCATCCTGTAAATCGACATCATTTTTTTCTTGAGATTGTTTAAGTGATTCAATTTTATTTTTTATTTCAAAAAGTGGTTTTTCAAAATCAAGCATCTTTTTTCACCTCTTGGTGCATTTTTAATAACTGAGCAAGTGTATCTTTCATTTCTTTACGATGAACAACTTTATCTAATTGTCCATGTTCAAGTAGAAACTCTGCAGTTTGGAAATCATCTGGAAGTTTCTCATTTATAGTTTGTTCAATGACACGTCGACCAGCAAATCCTATTAATGCTTTTGGCTCACTTAAATTGATGTCACCAACAGAAGCAAAGCTTGCAGAAACACCACCAGTTGTTGGATGCGTTAGATATGAAATATAAAGTAATCCCGCATCTGAATGTCGTTTTAAGGAAACACTCGTTTTACCCATTTGCATTAACGAAATAATCCCCTCTTGCATTCTTGCACCACCACTTGCAGAAAATAAAATAAACGGTAGTCTATGTTCTGTAGCGTAATCTATAATTCGACATATTTTTTCACCAACAACGGACCCCATACTTCCCATTCTAAATCTAGCATCCATAACTGCAACACCAAATTCAATACCCTCTAATTTGGCAGTACCAGTCACAACAGCCTCACTTAAATCTGTTTTTTGTTGATCTTTTTCAATTTTCTCTTGGTAACCAGGGAAGTCTAATGGATTTGCTGATGTCATACCTTTATCGAATTCAACGAAACTATTCTCATCAGTAATTGCTTCAATTCTCTTGTAAGCAGGCAATGCAATATGATGATCACAGTTAAAGCATACATTCAGATTTTCATTTAATTCTTTTGTATACATTATTTTTTTACATTTAGGACATTTTGTCATAATGCCTGCTGGTACTTCATTTTGTTTTGAGTCTTGGACTGTTAAATATTTTCGCTTTTTACTACTGCGATTAAAAAAGTCTTTAAACATTCGTAAACCTCCACCTAACCATACAACATTAATTGTTTACATTCTGAAATAATAATATCGAACATAAAAGATGAGCGAGACATTATGGATACGTTATATCATAATGTCTCAATTATACATGTCTATGTTTCTATATAAAAATCGTTGCCCTTCTAGGTTATTTCAAATCTGTTAATTGCATTGTTTTATCATAAACCGCTTGTGGATCAACCTCTATTCTTGCTACACCAGTTTCCATTGCCGCTTTAGCGACTTCTCGTGCAACTGAAGGTGCCACTCTTTTATCGAAAGGCCCAGGAATACAATAATCTGGGTTGAGTTCATCAGCTTCTATTAAATTCGCAATTGCTTCAACTGCTGCTTTTTTCATATCTTCATTGATATGTGTTGATTCAGTATCTAAGGCGCCTCTAAAAATACCCGGGAATGCTAATACATTATTAATCTGATTTGGGAAATCTGAGCGCCCTGTACCTACAACTTTAGCACCCGCTTCTTTTGCATCATTTGGTTTGATTTCTGGATCAGGGTTGGCCATTGCAAATATAATTGCGTCATCAGCCATTGATTTAACCATGTCTTTAGATAGTAAGTTGGCAACTGAAACACCTATAAATACATCAGCATCTTTGATTACATCTTTTAATGATCCTTCAACCTTATCTTTGTTAGTGAATTTAGCAACATAATCTTTAGTATCATTCATACCATACGAACGTCCTTCAAAAATGGCACCTCTTGAATCGCACATAATCATGTTTCTAACACCATAAGAATCTAACAATTTAACTATTGCAATGCCTGCTGCACCTGCGCCATTTAACACAACTTTGATATCGGATAAGTCTTTATCTACAATTCTTAACGCATTGATTAAACCTGCCATCGTCACAATTGCTGTACCATGTTGATCATCATGAAATACTGGAATGTTTGTTTCTTTTTTAAGACGATCCTCTATTTCAAAACATCTAGGTGCTGAAATATCTTCTAAATTGATACCGCCGTAGTTTGGTGAAATTAATTTTACAGTTCTAATAATTTCTTCAGGGTCTTTCGTATCTAAAGCGATAGGTACACCGTTAATTCCGGCAAAGCTTTTAAATAGAACAGCTTTACCTTCCATAACTGGAATACTCGCTGATGCGCCTATATTACCTAAACCTAGTACCGCGGTACCATCAGTAACAACCGCTACGGTATTTCTTTTAATTGTGTAATTGTATACCGTTCTTGGATCTTCATGGATTTCTTTACATGGCTCTGCTACACCTGGTGAGTAGGCTAAACTTAACTCTTCTTTATTAGTAACTTTAATATTAGGTGTTATTTCCAACTTACCTTGGTTTTCTTTGTGCATTTGTAATGCATCATCTCTTAAAGACATTAAATCAACCCCTATTTATTTGCTAATATACCGACAATTTAATCAGTATAATGAATTTATATACGCTTTATTTAAAATTTTTTAACAAAAAATAAACTGATGACTTTATTTTATAAATCATCAGTTTACTATATCATAATTTTTTTAGACATAAAAGTTATAAAATTCTTATATCACTCGGTTCAAACCCTTTAATAATGTTTGTAATCGTATCTGGTGTTTTAGTCAAACTTCCTAAATAATCAAGTTCACCAGTCTTTTCGTTATATATATTGACATTAATCATTTGGCTATTAGGTTCTGCATTGAGTTGCTGTTTTATAGCTTCTATGTGTTGAATGTTTCTTAAAACTATCTGTGTGGCTTCTTTAATTTTTGTTGATTCAAAATGCTCAACAGAATCTATTTGATTTATAATGAGTTGCAATTGTTGGTTCCTCTTCTCAAATTTCCCCCACACAATATACATTTTCTTCTCGTTTAATTGTGTTTCATAACGTTTGAATTTATCCGGAAACAGAACTGCATCCATAACATGACGGCCATCATTTAGAACTAAAAACGCCATATTTTGACCATTTTTTGTTCTTATCTGTTTAATTTGATCCACTTGAATTAATATCGGTTTGTGATTTAGGACATTACCTAGTGTATAGATTCCTAAATATTGCTTTTGCTTGAAATGCTTTTCAACTGGATGATTTGAGATATAAAAACCTAGATATTCCATTTCATAATTACTAATCATTTGATCACTAAATTCTTCTTTGTCAGTGTAAGATTGCTTTGGTGTTAACATGTCTAACAATAAATTATTTTGTTCTACATCTGATACTTCATCTAACACTTGATCAATGGCACCTACTAATGTTGCACGTGTTTTTCCAAATGAATCAAAAGCACCTACTAGTATTAATGATTCAAGTAATCTTTTAGTTTTAATGCGATTCGGTATGCGTCTAGCAAAGTCAAAGAAATCTTTATATTTACCATTTTCATATCTTTCATCTACAATTGATTTCACGCTTTGATAACCAACACCTTTAATGGCACCTAAAGATAGATAAATATTGGATTGAGTAGCCTTATAATACCAATGACTTTCATTAATATTAGGTGGTAAAATTTTTAATTGTTGATTTTTAGCTTCGTCAATGATAGCAGCGGTTTTGGCTTCATTTCCAACCACATTACTTAAGATATTTGCATAAAAATAATTAGGATAATGTACTTTTAAATATGCCATAATATAAGCAATTTTAGAATAGCTTACTGCATGCGCTCTAGGGAACCCATAGTCAGCAAATTTAAGTATTAAGTCAAAGATTTGTTTACTTATTGTTTTATCATAATTATTTTTCATCGCACCTTCGATAAAGTGTTGTCTTTCACTTTCTAAGACAGCTCTATTTTTTTTGCTCATTGCACGGCGTAATATATCTGCCTGACCATAACTAAAACTCGCAAACTTACTTGCTATTTGCATAATTTGTTCTTGATAGATGATAACGCCATACGTATTTTTAAGTATAGGAGCTAAATCAGGATGTAAATAGTTAATTTCACTTTCGTTATGTCTTCGTGAAATATATGTAGGAATTTCTTCCATAGGTCCTGGTCGATAAAGCGAGGTAACTGCAACGATATCTTCAAAATGCTCAGGTTGTAATCTTTTCAAAACTTTTCTTACGCCATCTGATTCAAGTTGGAAAATACCAGTTGTATCGCCTCTAGACAACAGTTTAAACACATCGTCATCATCAAATGGTATAGATTCAATCTCAATAGAGATGTTTAAATCTTTTTTCACTTGAGTCACAATTTGATGAATAATGGATAAATTTCTCAATCCTAAAAAGTCAATTTTAAGTAAACCAATGCGCTCCGCTTCTGTCATCGTCCATTGCGTTAGTAAACCCGTGTCTCCTAATGTCAACGGTGCATAGTCATATAATGGTTGATCATTAATAATAATACCTGCTGCATGCGTAGAAGTATGTCTAGGTAATCCTTCTAATTTTTTACTCAATTCAAACCATTTCTCATGTCTATGATTTCTATGTACAAACTGTTTAAATCGCTCATCTTCATACGCCTTGTCTAATGTTATTCCAAGTTGATGAGGGATTAATTTAGAAATCTCATTTAATGTCGTATCATCAAAGCCAATAATACGACCCACATCTCTTGCAACTGCTCTAGCTAATAGATGCCCAAAAGTTACGATACCTGAGACACGATGGTGTCCATATTTGTCTTGTACATATTGTATGACCTTGTCCCTTCTTGTATCTTCAAAATCGATATCAATATCTGGCATTGTCACACGTTCTGGGTTTAGAAAGCGCTCAAAAAGTAGGTTGAATTTAATAGGATCGATGGTTGTGATACCTAGCAAATAGCTTACTAGAGATCCCGCTGAAGAACCACGTCCAGGTCCAACCATTACATCATGTGTTTTAGCATAATGAATTAAATCACTTACAATCAAGAAGTAGTCTTCAAAGCCCATTTCCGTAATAACCTGATATTCATGATTCAACCTTTGTATATAACGTTCATCTTGATGTAATCCAAACTTCTGTAAACGCGATTGTAATTGAGACCATAAATACTGTTTAGAGGAATCACCTGATGGCGCATCAAATTTAGGTAGTAAATTTTGATGATATTCTATATTGGCATTACACATATTGGCCAATTCGAGTGTATTATCCCACACTTCTGTCGATACATTTAATGACGCTATCTCATTTTGATTCGGAAAATGTTCTCCCATGCTTTCAGTTTCATGAACTAAATCCAATTTAGTGTTGTTTTTAATTGCCTCAAGCGCAGGTATAGTTTCTACATCTTCTTCATTCAAATAACGCGTATTTTCAAGCCAAACTATTTTTAATTGGTTATAAAAAGTTATATCACTTGAATGATTAATATATACATAGTCGTGATCACTGAAATGATCAATAATGGCATAATGTGATTGATCTGCTTGTTTAAAAATAATTGCCAAATTGCTTGCATAACGTTTTAACCAATCAATAGAGATGACATCTTTTTGTTTCATCTTTATTGCAGAAGAGAGTTGGTACAGTGACTTTAGGCCATCATTATTCATCGCCAAAATCACAGTTTCTATTGTATATAAACCATCCGTTACGTGTGCGGTCATTCCAAAAATTGGTTTAATATTGGCTTTTATACAAGCATCATAAAATTTAGGGAAGCCATATAAAACATTAGTGTCAGTAATTGCTAACGAATCATAGTGATTATGTTGTGCTTTTTTGACTACATCATTAATTCTTAAACTAGAATTCAATAAATCGTAGGTTGTATGAAGATTTAAGTGTGCAACCATTGATGACTTCCTTTCTAAATTTTATAATTTTTGGCGTAATGCTTGCGCTAAGTCTTCAAATTCGTCCCAACTGTATACAGATACACCTGACGCATTAGGGTGTCCTCCACCACCAAATTGATTAGCGATATCATTAATAGTAATCCCTTTTGAGCGAATGCGGCATCTAATTTGATCCCCTTCGTCTACACCAAACATCCATATTTTCAAACCGCTAATATCTGCTACAGTATTTACAAATTGAGATGCTTCGTTGGGTTGGATATTAAATTGTTTTAATATATCATTTGTAATTCGAATTTGACAATATTCATGTGACTCTGAAAGCTCAAAATGCTGCAAAATATATCCTTGAAACGGCATTAATTTAGGATCTTTTTCTGACATCTTATTTAACTCAGCATTATGATTAAATGGAAATGCTAATAATTGACTAGCGACTTCCATCGTATGCGTCGATGTATTACTGAATAAGAAACGTCCAGTATCACCCACTATACCTAGGTATAATACACGTGCGACATGTTCATCGATAATGCTAAGATCATTAAAATGAGTAATAAAATCAAATATAATTTCACTTGTTGATGATGCTTCAGTATTAACATAATTGATTTCCCCATATTGATCGATTGCCGGATGATGATCGATTTTAATTAATGCTTGTCCGTTGCCGTATCTTTGGTCATCAATACGAGGCGCATTAGCTGTATCACAGACAATGACTAGTGCATCGTTATATACATTATCTTCAACTGTATCTAACTCTCCTATAAATGATAAAGATGGCTCTCCTTCACCAGTTGCGTATATATTTTTTTCAGGAAACTTACGTTCAAGATATAACTTCAATCCAAGTTGAGAACCGTAAGCATCTGGATCGGGTCTTACGTGTCTATGAATAATAATTGTATTCGCTTCTTTTATTTTGTTCATAATCTCATTAAAAATTTCTACCATTGTAAAATCTCCTTTTAAAAATATTTCTTTTAAAATTAATTATTTTGCATATCTTCGAACATCTGACAAATAATCATTGCATTCGCTACTTTATCATTACCGCTTAACATCGTGACTTCTAATTTAGCAAAATTACGTCCAACATCAAGCATATCGTATTCTACGCTTATAGATGCTTCGATAGGCACTGTTTTAATATAAATAATGTTTAAACTTTCAATCATTACATCGACTTTTTTATATTTACGTAATTGGTGTTTAATTGTCTCTTCAATAATTGCAACGAAGACGGCTTTACTGAGTGTACCGTACTGATTAGTCAATAATGGAGATACTTCCACTGAAATAGCATTTTGGGCAATTGTGATATGTTTTGCTATCTGATCATTAATGGTCTCACCTATTTGAGGTTGTCTGCCAATCAGTTGCATTGCTTTCAAAACATCATCTCTCGTAATGACACCTATCGCTTTTTTATTTTGTGTTACTGGCAATATTTCAATACCTTCCCAAATCATAATATGTGCACAACTCGCTACTGTTGTGTTTAATTCCACATTGATGGGACGTTTAGTCATCACCTTAGCAATCGTATCATTGGCATTCATTTGAATAACTTCTTTACTCGTAACGATACCAACTAATCTCCAATCCTTATCTACAACAGGAAATCTTGAATGTCCAGTTACTTTTGCACGTGATTTGTAATCTTTTATTCCCATCTCATCAAAAACAACTGTCATATCATTAATCGGCTTTACGATATCTTCTACGATTAGAATTTCTTTTCGAATCATTTGGTTATACATCGCTCTATTAATAATATTTGCTACTAGAAATGTATCATAATTTGAAGATAGGATTGGTAAATCATGTTTATTGGCATAATCAATAATCTTTTGAGTGGTTTTAAAACCACCTGTAATCAGAACGCCACTCCCTCTTTTTAAAGCTTCTAATTGAACATCTGGTCTATTCCCAACAATTAAAAGTGTATGATGACTTAAATACTTAACGACATCTTTAAGTTCCATAGCACCAATCGCAAATTTAGAAACACTTTTCGATAATCCATTTTTACCACCAATAACATCGCCATCAATTATTTTTAATATTTCTTTGAACGTTAAATTTTCAATTTCTTCTCGGTTCTTTTTATCAATACGTACTGTACCAACTCTATCTATGGTAGTTACTAATCCGAGTTGACCCGCATCTTTAATAGCTCTATATGCTGTCCCCTCAGATACTTTCATTACTTTGGCAACTTTCCTGACAGAAATTTTTTGGCCAACATTTAATGATTCTATGTATGCTATGATTTGTTCATGTTTAGTCATTGAAATACCTCTTTATAATGTACAGTGTTTTATCTATTATAACTTTTTAATCCAAAAAAATCGATTTACAAAATGTAAATTCATCCGTCTTAAATAAGCATAATGAGTTTGATTTTTTATTAAATATTAAATCAAGTTATGTAAATTAAATATTTAATTATTTTAATTATATACATTGGTAAAATTAAAATATTTTATATATAATTGAATGTGAGGAGGGATGACCTATGTATAAAAATATTTTATTAGGTGTAGATACTCAATTAAAAAATGAGAAAGCGTTAAAAGAAGTATCAAAATTGGCAGGTCCAGATACTGTAGTAACTATTTTAAATGCGATTGGTGAGCAAGATGCCCAAGCATCAATTAAAGCTGGTACACACATTAATGAATTGACTGAGAAACGTAGTCGATTATTAGAAAAAACACGTACTACTTTAGAAGATTATGGCATTGATTACTATCAAATCATTGTACGTGGAAACCCTAAAGATGAATTAGTAAAACACGCAAATAGCGGTAAATACGAAATTGTTGTATTGAGTAACCGTAAAGCTGAATCACAGAAAAAATTCGTACTAGGAAGCGTAAGTCACAAAGTAGCAAAACGTGCTACCATCCCTGTATTAATTGTAAAATAGTTAGTAAACTGTTTGAAATAAAAATTAAATTACTAGGGAGCGGGACAGAAATAATAAAATTTGTTGTCCTCCCCATCTGGCTTTGTTTGTAGAATTTCTTAGTGAAGTTCTCTTCGCCGGGGTCTTACCGTTAAGGAGGGCTAGATTTGAAAAAGCTTGATTTAAGTCTATTTTCAAATCAGTCACCTACTGCCAAAATGATAATGAGGCTGAGACATATGACTATGTCCCAGCCTCTTTTATTCGTATTATGAAATAATTTATAAGTTCATTTACGATTAAATTAGAAAGTGACTGATTCACCAGGTTCTAATATTTGTACCTCACCTTCATGAACTGCATCTTTAAATTGCTGAGGATCTTGTTCAATTAAAGGGAATGTATTGTAATGTACAGGAACAGAGATTTTGGGTTTTACAAATTCATTGATGGCATAGCTCGCATCATCAATACCCATTGTAAAATTATCGCCAATCGGAACAAAGCAAACATCAACTGGGTGTCTATCAGCGATTAATTTCATATCACTAAATAATCCTGTATCACCCATGTGATAAATTGTTTTACCTTCTACTTCTAGAATGAGTCCCATAGGCATTCCTAAATATACCGGTATACCATTTTCATGCGTAAAGCTAGAACTATGGAAAGCTTGTACGTATTTCACACTACCAAAATCAAATGTTGCTTTCCCACCAATATTCATGCCATGCACGTCTTCTACACCATAATAAGTGCTTAAATACCCTTGTAACTCAGCAGAGCCTATTACAGTTGCGTGATTACGATTTGCTAATTCTACTACATCCCCAAAGTGATCAGCATGACCATGCGTCAAGATGATGTAATCTACATCTAAGGTATGTTCATCTAAATCACATTTGTCATTACCTGAAATAAATGGATCTACAATTACTTTTTTACCATTACCTTCAAAATAAATCGTTGATTGACCATGAAAAGAAAGTTTCATAATTATAGCCTCCTATAGCTTGATTAATTATATTATACCCTAGCTATAAAAACTTATAACATAAACTGGAAATAAACCATTACTTTATTAAATCATTTTGAATTATCATTCAATTAGACGTAAAATTAAACTAAATACTTAATGGAGATGATTAGATGAGTAAAATTGAAACAATAATTGAACAATTAAACCAAGCGAAAGCTGATGCGGCATGGATAACAACGCCACTGAATGTATTCTACTTCACTGGATATAGAAGTGAACCTCATGAGAGATTATTCGCTCTTTTAATTACTTCAGATGGAAGCCAAACGTTATATTGTCCTAAGATGGAAGTTGAAGAAGTGAAACGTTCTTCGTTTGATGGAAAAATCATTGGTTATTTAGACACTGAGAATCCATTTGAAATTGAACCACGCTCATTTAATAAATTATTAATTGAAAGCGAACATTTAACTGTCAAACGTCAACGTGAATTAACTCAGAACTTTGGCGTACAACACTATGGTGATATTGATCAAACAATCAAAGATTTACGTAACATTAAAAATGATTCAGAAATCGAAAATATTCGTGAAGCTGCAAAACTAGCTGATAAGTGTATTGAAATCGGAACAGCATTCTTAAAAGTTGGTGTAACAGAGCGAGAAGTCGTTAATCACATTGAAAATGAAATCAAAAAATATGGTGTGAGTGAAATGAGTTTCGACACAATGGTACTATTTGGTGATCACGCTGCTTCACCTCATGGAACACCAGGTGACCGAAAATTAGTCAATGATGAATATGTATTATTTGATTTAGGTGTAATATACAATCACTATTGCAGTGATATGACACGCACAGTTAAATTTGGTACCCCTTCTGAAGAAGCACAAACCATTTATAAAATTGTTTTAGAAGCGGAAACAAGCGCTATAAAAGCCATAAAAGCAGGTGTACCTTTACAAGATATCAATCAAATTGCTAGAGATATCATCAGTAACGCTGGATATGGTGAGTATTTCCCACATCGATTAGGCCACGGTCTTGGCTTAGAAGAACATGAATACCAAGATGTTTCAAGTAGCAATACGAATTTACTTGAAGCTGGAATGGTTATTACGATTGAACCAGGAATTTACGTACCGAATGTTGCAGGCGTTCGTATAGAGGATGATATATTAGTCACTGAAGATGGTTATGAAATTCTGACACATTACGATAAATAAAATTTAAAAAATCCAGTTGTACTTATAGACTATGATAATCTATAAACAACTGGATTATTTTTATTACAATCGTTTATTAATCTTCTTTAAGTGCTTCTTCGATAGAAGTATATTCTAAACCAAAGGCTTCAGCTACACCTTTGTGTGTAACATGTCCTTTGTAAGTATTTAAACCTAATGATAACGCATGGTTAGCTTTAAATGCTTCACGGAAGCCTTTACTTGCTAATAATTGCGCATATGGTAATGTTGCATTATTTAATGCGATTGTAGACGTACGTGGTACTGCACCTGGCATATTGGCAACAGCATAGTGAACAACACCATGTTTGACATATGTTGGATCATCATGTGTTGTGATTTTGTCAGTCGTTTCAAAAATACCACCTTGGTCAATAGCAATGTCAACGATAACTGAACCATCTTTCATTTGTTTAATCATATCTTCAGTTACCAAGTTAGGTGCTTTGGCACCAGGAATTAATACGGCACCGATAACTAAATCACTTTCTTTAACAGCATTTTCGATATTTAATGGGTTAGACATGATTGTGTTCACACGGCCATCAAATAAATCATCTAATTCAGCTAAACGTTTAGGATTAACATCTAAAATAGTAACATTGGCACCTAAACCTAATGCGATTTTCGCTGCATTTGTACCAGCTTGACCGCCACCGATAATAGTTACTTTACCTTTTGGTACCCCAGGTACACCGGCAAGTAAAATACCCATTCCACCGTTAAATTTTTGTAGGAATTGTGATCCAACTTGTGCAGACATACGTCCTGCAACTTCACTCATTGGTGTTAATAATGGTAATGAACGGTCAGGTAATTGAACCGTTTCATAGGCAATACCTACGACTTTATTGTCAACTAACGCTTGAGTTAATTTTTCTTCATTAGCAAGATGTAAGTATGTAAATAAGATTAAGTCTTCTTTGAAATATTTATACTCTTCTTCTAATGGTTCTTTAACTTTGATAACCATTTCTACATCCCATACAGATGATTGTTCAGATACAATTTCAGCACCTGCATCTTTGTAGTCTTTATCTTCAAAGAATGAACCTAACCCAGCATCTTTCTCAACAAGTACAGTATGACCTTGTTCTACTAATGCATGTACACCACTTGGTGATAAACCAACTCTATTTTCGTTATTTTTTATCTCTTTTGGAATACCAATTTTCATTCCATCCACCTCCATCACTATCGTAACGCTAAACCAATGAAAGCGCAATCAGAAAAAGTACACATTATTGTTAAAATATAAAGAATAAATATTCTGAAATTTGTGGTAAAATATAAGTAAGAAAAGCTAAGGGGGTAATTAAGATGTTAACATACAAAAACATTTTAATCGCAGTTGATGGTTCACACGAAGCTGAGTGGGCTTTCAATAAAGCAGTAGACGTAGCTAAACGTAATGACGCTAAATTAACTATAGTGAACATTATCGATTCAAGAACATATTCTTCTTATGAAGTATATGATGCACAATTCACTGAGAAATCTAAAAGTTTCTCTGAAGAATTATTGAAAGGTTACCAAGAAGTAGCAACACGCGCAGGCGTAACTAATGTCGAAACTCGATTAGAATTTGGTTCTCCAAAAGCTATCATCCCTAAGAAATTAGCAAGTGAATTAGGTGCCGATTTAATTATGTGTGGTACTTCAGGCTTAAACGCAGTAGAACGATTTATCGTAGGTTCTGTATCAGAGGCTATTGTTCGTCATGCACCATGTGATGTATTAGTTGTACGTACAGAAGAAATTCCTGAAGATTTCCAACCTGAAGTTGCAACACCTGAATTTAGACAACAATATTCATAAGATTAAAGCACAATCGATGTAATCATGAATGGGATAGAGTTTAATGCTCTATCCTATTTTTTTATCACCAATACAACATTAGTCCCTCTTAAAATCTTCTTGGAGTCCTAAAATAATATTACTACTGTCATATCATACAACTAAACCGTAGGAAGTCGGTGGTATTACTTGAGCATATTCATACTCATTTTAAACAATGATTCGAATTTGTAATAATAAAAAGGTTCTACGCAAACAT